>JAZQHA010000171.1:0-6726 GCA_045540315.1 Acutalibacteraceae bacterium
AGGTATCGCCGTGTCCATTTTTATTTACTGTAACCCGCCTAATGCTTTGCGGTCAAAAAAAGCTATGCTCCGCAAGCGGGATATTCCGGCTATGAATGTGAACTGTCAATACATTTAGCTACTGCTTACATTTCCTTTGCGCCCGTCCGCGTCTTGCGGACGGGCGCATTTTGCTTTTTTCAACTTTTTTCTGAAAAGCGCACTCAAGAGCCATCTCCCGAACGGGTACGGAGCGAAAGGGGCAGAGAGGACAAGCCCTTAACTCCCGTCCTCTACTCCACGCGGGAAGGAGGTGAACTCTATGGAGCTATCTTCTTCCGACAAGGAAAGAATACAACATCAGTACGACGCATTAGCAAAGAAAACTTTGGTCGGCGAAGCGAAAAGCCACCGCCGCACTCTTGCGAAACGCGCAGCACGCGAAGTTACTTTTTCGGATTTGAGCGAAAGCGAACTCGCGCAGCTTTTCACAACGGACGAATACGAAAGCGATTATTTCCGTTTTCAAGTGTCCGGCTTTGATGTACTCGTCAAAAATGAACTGCTTGCCGAAGCCCTTAACGCTTTGCCCGAAAGGAAACGCGACATTATCCTTTTGTCCTACTTCTTGGATATGAGCGACGCGGAAATTGGCGAACTGCTGAATGTTGTACGCACGACGGTTTTCCGGCACAGGAAATCCGCGCTTGCGAAAATCAAACAGTATTTGGAGGGAAAAGCAGATGATGAATACCGTTAGGAAGTCTGAAAATCTGTTGCCGTTCCCTGTCATTTCCGCAGCGGCAAACGGCGACACAACCGCCATGTGCGCGATCTTGAAGCACTACGAGGGTTACATAGCGAAACTTTGTACCCGCACGCTGAAAGACGACGCGGGCAATACCTATTCCTATGTGGACGAGGAAATGCGTAACAGGCTGCAAGTGCGCCTTATTACCCGCACCCTTGCTTTTCATGTAGGATAATCTTTTAGCCCATGCGGGGAGCGTGTCCCCTTTCCACGCTTCCCGTTATGGGCTATTTGTCGTTCCGCAAAAGCATATCCGCTGTTGATGTGCTTTTGCAGGCCGACAAAGCCTATTGTTCTTTGACAAAGAAAGCGGCCTTTGGTGCGCAGCATAACAGGCAAACGGGTACATTCCGTCTGTACCGAGCCAGTCGGCGGGTACGCCATGACAGCTTTTCCCCATAGGGGAAAAGCCGAGCGAGAACTACCGCGCCGTAAAACAGGTTTAGCAGCTTGTGGGCGACGACATACAAGGCGGCACAATGATACTCCCGCGTTGAACACCCTCAAAGTATTGCGCGGCGCACCCATAAGCATGGGCCGGGGTGAAACTCCCGTGAGGTTGCAGCTAACAACCGCCCGTTTTTGCCTTTTGACGAATATAGTTTATCCATACAGGAAAAGGAGGTTTTTCTAATGGATAAAAAACAGACAATTACAACCGAACGCAAAATAGGGAAAATCACCTATCTTGTTCAAGCGTTGCCGAGTGAAAAGGCAACCGATACAATCCATAAAAAGATTGAGAAACTCATTGTAAAGGATTTGCAGAAAAAGCCCGGAAATCCGGGATTTTTAGCGTCCGAGTAGTGCATTAGGCGGCGGGATATGGTATAATGATAGCAACACATTATACCTGTTTATTCGGCTGTCGGAAAGGAGGACTAATGTTACAGTCGAATAAAATCACCGCCCTTTACTGCCGTTTAAGTCAAGAGGATATGCAAGCCGGAGAAAGCGGAAGCATACAGCACCAAAAAATGATACTTCAACGCTATGCGGACGAACACCATTTTTTGAACACAAAGTTTTTTGTGGACGACGGATTTTCCGGCGTGAGTTTTGAGCGCGAGGGGCTGCAAGCGATGTTGCAGGAAGTGGAAGCCGGACGAGTGGCGACGGTCATTACCAAAGACCTTTCCCGTCTTGGCAGAAACTATCTGAAAACGGGCGAACTCATAGAGATTGTATTTCCCGAAAACGGAGTACGCTATATCGCGATCAACGACGGAGTTGACACAGCGCGGGAGGATAACGAGTTTACCCCCTTGCGGAACTGGTTTAACGAGTTTTACGCCCGCGACACAAGCAAGAAAATCCGCGCAGTTAAACAGGCACAGGCGCAAAAAGGCGAGCGCGTCAACGGGGAATATCCATACGGCTATATCCCAGACCCGAACAACCGCCACCACCTTATACCCGACCCGGAAACCGCGCCGATTGTCAAACAGGTTTTCGCTATGTTTGTTAGCGGCGTGCGTATGTGCGAAATCCAAAAATGGCTTGCGGAAAACAAAGTCTTGACGATTGGAGCGTTGCGCTATCAGCGTACAGGACAGGCGCGGTATCAGCGGGCAATGATCGCCCCCTATACTTGGCCGGACAAAACGCTCTATGACATATTAGCAAGGCAGGAATATTTAGGGCATACCATAACCGCGAAAACTCACAAGGTATCCTACAAGTCGAAAAAGACCCGGAAGAACGAAGAAGAACAACGCTATTTCTTCCCAAACACCCATGAGCCGCTTGTTGACGAGGAAACCTTTGAACTTGCGCAAAAGCGGATTGCTACCCGCCACCGCCCGACAAAAGCAGCGGAGATTGATATTTTTTCCGGCTTGCTGTTTTGCGCTGGTTGCAGACATAAGATGTATTACCAACAGGGCGTAAATATCGAGCCGCGCAAGTTTTCCTATTCTTGCGGCGCATGGCGCAACAGGGCAAGGACAGGCAGCGAGTGTACCTCTCATTATATCCGCAAAAACGTACTTCTTGATTTAGTGCTGGAAGATATGCGGCGGGTTTTGCGGTATGTTAAGGAACACGAACAGGACTTTATCTGTAAAGCTACCGAGTACGGCGACATGGAAGCGAGAAAGGCATTAGCGCAGCAGCAAAAGGAACTTTTCAAAGCACAGGCGCGTATGACCGAACTTGACACGCTTTTCCGCAAGCTGTATGAGGACAACGCATTAGGCAGACTGACAGATGAACGGTTTGTGTTTCTAACTTCCGGCTATGAGGACGAAAAGAAATCCCTTGCCGCAAGGATAGACGAGTTACAACAGCAGATCGCAACCGTTACCGAGCGAAAAAGGGATATATCAAGGTTTATTCAGATTGTCGGGAAATACAGCGACATACAGGAATTGACCTATGAAAACGTCCATGAGTTTATCGACCGTATTTTGATACATGAATTAGACCGGGAAACCAACACCCGGAAAATCGAAATCCATTATAGCTTTGTCGGACAGGTTGATACCGAGCAGGAGCCGACGCAAGTTGTCAACCATGACCGCCGCAACATGGTAGATGTAAAAAGTATCGCTATCTAACCCCAGCAAAGTTGGCTCCGCTCCATCCGTCATCCACGAAAAACTGATAGGGCATCAGGCTATGCTCACGGGCGTAGCTTTCGAGGATGCGCTTTTGATTGGAAATCGAGTTGCTCTCGCCCTGCAATTCATCGTCGCGGCTGAGGCGGCAGTACAAGGCGGTGATGGGGGCTTGCATGGGTTGCTGTCTTAACATCGTTTCCTCCAATCCGACAGCCCCGGCCCCGCTATTCCGATGGCAACAGTATAGCACAGGCCGGGGCGGTTGTATAGTGCTTTTTACTTCCTTACAAGAAAAAGTTTTAAGCTGAGGATTATCGCGGAACTACCGGCAGGAGGTCACGGGCCGGGGCTGATCTGGCAGCGGCTTTCGGCCTCCAGGACTTTCGCCATTTTGTCGGCGGCGGTGTCGGTGGTGTCCTGCTTGAAGTAGCCGGAAACGGTGAGGACGGTGTTGCCCATGCGGATTTCAGTCACGCAGTCCGGGCGGCGGGTGGTGGTCTTGCTGGGGGTGTCGGTCATAGGCGGCTCCTTTCAAATTTTTGTTGTGGACATTTAGAGGGCCATTTTCGAGGCCCGGAATGGTAGTACACAGCTCCCCTATTGAGGACGGCCCAAAAGCCCCGTGATACCGGGCTTTTCAAGGGCCTAAACCGTTACATGGCGGCCCGGTGGCGGCGCACCCGCTCACGGGTCTTGCGGCGTTCTTCCTCCTTGGCGCACTCCGGGCAGTATTTGGCCCGGTTGGATTTTGGGATGTACCAGCCACCGCACAGGACGCACTTTTTTCTTTCCCGGCGGTGGAGCAGGGCGGCGCACAGGCTTTCGTCCAGAGGCAGCACAGCCGCCCGAAACCAGCGGCAGATCAGCGAATAGGAAATGCTCTGCGGGCAGACACATTCCTCCCCATCGTCCAGCAGAAGGCAGTTCCCGCCGTCATAGTTGCAGCAGTCATGCACCAATCGCCGGACGGCCCGGTACTGCGGATAGGTCAGCCGGACGGCGTTATCGGTCATGCTCGTCCCTCCGCTGGCTGGGCGCACCGTGAAGCACCTGGTCGATGTTCCGCTTGACGGTCAGCAGCTCGTCCGCCTCCCGCTTACGCTCCTGATACTCATTGTACCCGGCGTTCTTCTCGGACATCAGGGCCTCGATCTCCGCCGTCAGCTCCTTGACGGTGGGCAGCTTGGTGATGCCGTTGGCCTTGAAGAAACGAATGGTGGCCTCGGAGAGGAGAAGATCACCTTCATGCTCCTGCCGGTAGGCGGCGCGGGCCTTGGGCGTTTTCTGTGCGGCGAGGCCATCCCGGACTGCTTTGGTGTTCCGGTAGATGATGATCTGCCGCCGCAGCTCCTTTTTTTCTTTCAAGGCCAATTCCTTCGGCTTCAAGCTGGCGGCGCTGTCACGCACAGCGGCAAAGGCGGCGGACACGGCGGCGTCCAACTCCTCCGGCGAGGAAAAGCCATACTCGGTATAGACGTTGACCGAGTTTGCTATCTGCTTCAGGTTGAACACGGACGCCCATTGCTGGTAGCCGATGCCCTTGCCCTCGGCTTTCTTGGCCTCAATGTCCACCATGCGCTGGACGCCCTGGGGCTGGCGAAGCTGCTCCCGGATGCTGGGCTTGGCTCCCAGGCTGGGACGGGCGGCGTTGCGTTCCAGAGCGGCACCGACGGCGGCGCGGTCGAAATCGTCCCCCAGCTTCCGGGCGGTGATGGGCTTGGCCCGGTCGGGGGTGAGGTAGGACAACCGGCCCCGGCTCTCCTTGACGGTGATGCCCCGCTGTAACAGCCGCTGGGCAAAGTCCTCGAAGCTGACGGCCAGGTTGAGGACGGCCCGGATCTCCCGGCGCAGCTTCTCCTTGTCCGTTTCAAACTTGGTGGGCGGCTTACCCTGGGCGGCGGCTTCGGTGTCCAGAGCAAGCTGCCCTTTCTTCTGCGCCCAATACTCCCGTTCGGTGACACGGTTTTTGCTCCCGCCCAGCAAGTCGATTTGGTACAGCCCCGCCCCCTGGCACAGCTCCATGACCTCGGCCCGGAAGTGGCGCATGGCTGCGGCGGTGCAGCGGTGCTTGGCTCCGGCCTGGGTGTCGCTGGCTCTGTCCATGTACGGTTTGCGCTCCACCTCGGCCACCCGCAGGGAGTTGATAACGATATGGACATGGATGTTGCCGCTGTGGTTGTGACCGTCCGGGTGGGTGCAGACCAGGGCCTGGTGTCCGGGGAACTGCTCGGCACAGAACCGCTCCCCCAGCGCCTGGGCCTTGTCCATTGTCAGGCCGTGGTCGGGGCCGTCCCTGGGGTCAAAGGACAGGATGTAGTGATGGCTTTTCACGTCCTCCCTCTGCTGGTTTTTTCCATAGCGGAGATTGGCCCGCATACAGGCTACGGCGAAGTCCTCCTCGCCGCAATTCAAAGAAGAAATGCGGTAGTCCTGACGGGGGACAAGCCGCCCGTTCTCGTCCAGGATGGGCTTGCCGGTGAACTCGTCATGCTCAAAGGTGAGGTACTGCTCCGCCACGCCGTAGTCGGCATTTTTAGAGCTTAAATGTTTCAGTGTTGCCAATGGCTTCACCTACCTCTCGAAGCACCTGGAACTTGAGGGCAGCGAGGTCGGACAGCTCCGCCCGAACCTCGGCGGCGAGGGTGTTGTACGGTGCTCCGTACTCGTTCAGATACCGGGCAATCTGATTGAGGTTGCCGCCGATTTTCCCATACTCCCCGGTCAGCCTGCCCACGGCGGCAAGCAGCTCGTCATTGACGGGGGACACGATGATGATGGGCTTGACGGTCGCGCCGGTGATGGCCTGCCGGATAAATTCGGACTGGCTCATGCCGTAGGCGGTCAGGCGCTCCATGAAGTCGGCGTGTTCTTCTTCGGTCACACGGGTCTTGATGATGTGGGTGCGGTGGGGCGTGTTGTAGCGTTTGGACAATAAACTTTTACCTCCTGTTTTGAAATTCCCTTTAGGGTATAGTTCGCCCATTATACACCTTTCAAGTTTTCCATATTCAGTTGTCATGGGCGATGTGTTACGCGATGGAAAAGGGAACATCAGGCTTTGGAAAAACACAATGCACCCAGGTGGTCAAGACCATCTGGGTGCAGAGAATTTTACTGATATTCACTTTTTATATCGCTCATCGTTAAGACTATTATAGAGCGAATGTAAAGTATTGTCAATGCGTTTTGAGGTCTAGTTTTGTCGAATTGGCCCGATGGAACAGTACAGACGCAAAGCGGGTGTACTATTCCGGCGGGTGCGCCGCTCTGCGGCGATTGCGGAAACGGCTTCCGATTTCCGCCTGGTCAGGCGAGAACGCAACAGGCGGGGCTGACGGATTTTTGTGGCGCGGCTGCGCCACAACACCGGCGCGG
>JAZQHA010000172.1:0-3235 GCA_045540315.1 Acutalibacteraceae bacterium
GGCTCACAGAACGACATGGCTACGATCCGACTTGAAGGGGTCTTTGGCTTTGCCAGAGCCGGCAGTCTTCTTGCTGCCGATACTGCGCTGTTCATTCTTCCTATTGGTTTCCAACGCTCGTATCTTCTTTTTCAGCTCTGCGTTTTCATGCCGGGTATATGCGCCGAGAAGGTCGCCTGTGCGACCGGCTTCATCCCACACGGATTGGGGGATGTCTTCGGCTTTCATATTGGGATAAACTTCGACGAAGCGCTTAATGGCTTCTTTACGGTCTTCTTGAGCCTTGCTCTCGGCTTCGGCCTCTTTGTTTATTTCAGCTTTGGCCTTATCGACTCGGGCCTTCTGCACGGCAAAAATTGCATCTGACTCGCTTACTTCGCGGCCCTCTCGCTCTGCGTTTGCCATATAGATTCTTGCCCGGGTACTATCCATGAGCTGCTCAATAGTGAGGTTGTTGGGGCCAGCAAGTTCCTTGAGGAACTCCTCATATTCCGCTATCTTGTTGGTTAGTTTTTGGGTCTTGCGGTCATAGTCCAAGCCCTTTTGGGCGAGGGTTATGACTTCGTCACGGCCTACTTCCTTCACTTCATCAAGGTGCTTAAGAGTAAATCGCTGGTCTGCGGTCTCATCCTTTTGCTCCTCGGTCTGTTTGGTTTCTTCCGTGGCTTCAGATGCATCAGCGGTTTCTGCTTCTTGCTGGTCTGCTTCTGCTTCATCGCTGTCGGCCTCCTCCGTGGTCTGCTCTGCGTCTCCGACTTCTGCGGGATAACCGTCGTCATCCCAGCCTTCGTCAAATGCGCTCAGGTCTACCTCGGTCGTCACGTCGGCGGACTCTGCTGCTTCTACGGTTTCGGTCTGCATTTCTTCGTAATTCATTGCTTTATATCCTTCCTGCCGCTATGGTCGGCGGCGATTAGAATCAGGGTTGGTGATATTTGCCGAGCCTTTGGATTTCTTTGTCTATACTCCCCAAGTGCTCTTTGATGACTTCAGCCTCTGTTTCGAGGTTGAAGGTTCGCTCGATTACGCGGTTGTGCTTGTCCACTTTTATTTCGAGCTGTTCAAGCCTATAGGCTATTAGGGCGCTGGACTTGCGGTTCGAGAAATATGAGCCGCAAAGCGTGCCTAAGAATCCTAACGCGGCCACAAGAATCGCAACTGCTGCTTCGCTCATGCGCCCTCCGCGTTTATTCGCCGGTCTTGGTCTTTGCTACTTCAAGAATCAGGGTCTTGAGTGCGGAAAGGCCGGCCATCAGTGCGGCCAGAAGCATGGTCTTGTCCATTTCGAGGCTGAAGGTGATGCCACCGAGAAAGCCCTCAATGAAAGTCCATGCGGCTCTTTCGAGAATGTTTTTCCAATCCATTTTTCTATCCTCCTAAAGTCCGAGCAATTTGCTCCATGTATTAACACCACAGACACCATCCTTGGTCAGGCCGTTCTCTCTCTGGAACTGTCTGAGCCCGATATCTGTGTTGTTTCCAAAATCATCATCAGCGCCATCTACTCCGACGCTGAAGCCGTGGTGCATGATGAGGCTTTGCATGGCCCCTACCACAGCGCTTACATCGCCCTTTCTTAGAACGGGCAGTTTAACCTCCACAGTCTCCTTGTCTGCCACGATAATTACGTCGGCGGGCTGGGAGACTTCTATTTTTGGGGCTTCATCTACAGCCCCGGCAGCGCTTGCAAAGTCAGGGCAACAGAAGCCACGTATGTTGATGCCGTTCTTCTTGATGATGCGGAAGTCCACGGAATCGCTCATATTCCCTTCGATTACCCTGTAGGAAGTGGCTGTTTCGGCGTACACTACGCCGGTGTGGTCAGCGCTTCCGATATTGTCGCCCCGACCGTCGTCGTTCCAGTCGTACATGACTATGTCTCCGACCTTGGCGGAATAGTCATCAGCTTCCCTCCACCGGCCTTTGGCTTTGTAGAGGTTAATCATGGCGTCACACGAGCATTCCGGGAGAATGATGTGGCCGAGGTTCAGGCTCTCGCCAACAGCGGACGGAAATGCGGCGCACCAAGGGTCGTGGTAGGTCATCTTATATCCCCTCGGGAGAGGGGATATTTTGTTATACAGGTCGATTATCTGGCGATGGGAGCCGTCGGCCTCGTTGCAGCCAAGAAACGCTGCACAGGCATCTGCGAAAAGTTCTCTAAGCTGTTGCTCTGTCATTTAAACCAAACCCTCCGTGCTTCCGGTCTCGTTTATCTTCCGCTGCAGAGCGCTGTAGCCGCCGCCGGTAGGAATGTCAGGCATTCCCTCTGGCGCCGGTGCGCCCGGGGCTCCAGCGGGAGGAGCCATGCCCATCATCATTTGTTGCATCTGCTCGTTGTGCTTCAGCTCGTCGATAAGAGCTCTGCGCTTAGGCACATAGTCGTCGGAGACGCGCTCCAGATACTGAACAGGAGTGATGAGACCCTGACGGAGCAGATTGTCCAAAGTGGACATTGCCGCAATTTCGCTGTAGTAGGTGCTTGCGCCGACATCCAGCTTCAGGAGCATGGGGTGGCGTTTGAGCACTGTGAAGTCGAACTCCACGGGAACCTTCTGAGGCATCTGTACATTTGCAAAAGCAAGTGCCGGGGCTGCCTCCGCAGGAGGAGCCGACATTATGTACCGAGTCTCGTAGTATTCGGCCATGAACTCGAAGTAGATTCTTGCGAGTTCTTCGGTAGCGTCGTAGAGGTTCTGCTTGGTCATCTCCGAAGGAGTGGCAGCAGCTCTCTGGAGCGCTATGATTGCCGAGGTGTTGTCGGGTCGAGTATCACCAAGCGCTACAGAAGTGGCGCCGAGGCTCGACTCGGTTTCTTTTATTGCAAGCTCTATGTACTGGCTTACTTGAGGGGAAATAGCTGGAGGGTCGATGGACTTGATGACATTGTTTATGTCGCCGCCGGGGATGCCGTAGGCACCGCCCACCCTGTTGTCCAGCTTGCTTATGAGGGTCTTGTTGTAGATGTACTTGGGGAATGCGTTTCGCATTATCGACAGCATCGACAGCGCCCAAGATTTGTTTATGAAGACTTGGTTGGGGATAAGGCCGGTTATCATGGCCTGACCGTGGTAGCAGTCCTGTATATAGTCCCAGCTGAGCCATACCAGCGGATACATCCGGTACCCGGTATCATAGGCTTTGCGCAGGATGCCCTTTTCTGTGGCTTCCGTGCACCAGATCGTGCCGCTGTCCCGGTCACGGTACAGGTAGGTCAGCACTGTTACCTTATCGT
>JAZQHA010000173.1:0-1612 GCA_045540315.1 Acutalibacteraceae bacterium
GCCCCCTCAATCATGAGGGGGGTGTTTTCTTGCCAACTTTTGCTGTACAATGTTCCTATGAATATCTTGCAGCAAATCTTTTCAGACCACTTCGAAGAAATCAAGTACACCCTTAAGACTCGCCCTGTTGTTCTCGAAAGCATCGAAAAGATGATTCATTGCGGAGATCCTGCTTTCGGCGGTGCTATGTACGGGTGTCCTTCTTGTGGTACGCTCAAATTTGTTCCTTTTCGCTGCAAAAGCCGTTTCTGCCCTTCCTGCGGAAATCTCTATTCTATCCAACGCACTACTTCTATGTCCTTCAAAATCATTCAGTGCGTTCACAGGCATTGCGTATTCACTATCCCCGAAGAGCTTCGCATCTTCTTCCGCAAAGATCGCTCTTTACTCAACTGCCTTTTTCATTCCGTTCGCGATGTCATTCTTCGCATGTTCCGCAAACTCAATAAATCTGAGCGTTTCACTCCTGGTTTCATTTGTGTTCTTCATACCTTTGGACGCAGCCTCCAATGGAATCCTCACATTCACGTCCTCGTCTCTGAAGTCGCTGTCGGGCGTATCACTCCTTGGAAGCGTATAAAACATTTTAACTATACTCTTTTGCGCAATTCCTTCTGTACCGCTCTTCTCAATCGTCTCCATGACAAACTCGGTTCTTCCTTCAAGAAAGTCAAATCCGCTATTTATAAGAATCATTGCAAAGGCTTCTATGTTTACGCCAAGCCCAATAACTGCAACCCTTCTGTTGTCTCTAAGTACATTGGTCGCTATCTCGGCAGACCCGTCATTCCTACTTCCCGTATTGATTCTTATTCCGGCTCCCATGTTACCTTCCATTACAACAGGCATGAAGATAACAAACTCATTGTTGAAACTATTCCTGCCATTGAATTTATTAAGCGCCTCATTGTCCATATCCCCGACAAGCATTTCAAAATGATTCGCTACTATGGTATCTATAATTCTTCTGTTTCTCTTTCTGATACTCTCCTAAATGCTCGCCTTATTCCTGCTATCCATCCTTCTAAGCGCCCTTTCCTTCGCTCCCTTACACGTTGGAGACTCTCTATTCTTGCTTCTTTTTCCCATGATCCTCTTCGTTGTCCCTGTGGCTGTACCATGCAATTCTTATTCCTTAAGCATAAAAAGACTACGCTCGACGATCTCTTTAGAAAGGTCTTGTCCTGTCCCTAGAACATTATCTTCCTCCGGTTTTCATCGAGCGTAGCCTTTTCCTCACAACACAACTTCATAACAACGTCGTCGCGAATTCCCCAATTCGCTCTTTTGTCATGCCGTTCTGTTTTCATCTTTTAGTTTATCACGCTTTTTTGATTTACGCAATTTCCTATAAAGCAAAAAAAGCGAGCCCCTTTCGGGACTCCCTTTTATTTTCTTCTACTGTGCGCGAAAGCCGCGATCTATGTGAATAATCTATGTGAATTACTCGAAGATCTTGGTAACGACGCCCGAGCCGACAGTGCGGCCACCCTCGCGGATAGCGAAGCGCAGCTTCTCTTCCATAGCGATCGGGGTGATCAGGGTGCACTCCATGTCGACGTTGTCGCCCGGCATAACCATCTCAACGCCCTCCGGCAGCTTGATGTTGCCG
>JAZQHA010000174.1:0-2768 GCA_045540315.1 Acutalibacteraceae bacterium
GCAAAATCATGGACGCAAAAGTCCAGGACTATAGTTGGGGCAGTGTTCTCATCCTCGCCCACGATGTAACAGAGGGCGAATTCAAAGACCACTGGCGCAAAGACTACGCCGCCAATACCAACGAGGACAAAAAGTGGCGCGGTAACCTCCGCATCAATCTGCCCAAGGACGATGGCAGCGACAAGGATGCCTGGACAAAATCCGCATTTAACAATTTCGTCTGGGCAGTACAGGAGAGTAACCCCGGCTTCGCATGGAATTGGGACGAAAGTGCCCTCAAAGGCAAGGCCCTCGGTATCCTTTATCGTGAACGTGAGTGGGAGATGAACGGCAACAGCGGATGGACTACCGAAGCCGCCGGCACTGCCTCCGTCGAAGATATCCGAGCCGGTAATTTTCGCATACCCAAGAAAAAGCCTCTTACAGATAAAAATACAAGCTCTTCCGTCTTCACTCCTGTTGCGAATGACGACGATGACCTGCCCTTCTGATGACTGTGCCCGAAATCGAGCGTTCACTTGATGACTTGACGGTTTTGGTTGACACACGCGAACAGGAAACGCCAAGTCTCAAGGCGAGACTGAAACACTTCCCCAAGTGGGAACGGCAAAAGCTCGATGCGGGGGACTACTCTGCTAAGGTTTGCGTAAATGGCGATTGGCTGCAAATACCGGTCGCCATAGAGCGCAAAATGAATTTTACCGAGCTTGCCACCTGCTATTGCAAAGGGCGTGACCGGTTTCAAAGAGAATTCGAAAGGGCAAAAGCGGCAGGGACAAAAATATATCTGCTGGTCGAGAATGCGAGTTGGGAGGATGCCTATATGGGCAACTACCTTTCAAAGATGAGCGCAAAATCGTTGATTTCGTCTATGCTCGCGTGGCTTGCCAGATATGATTGCCATATCCTTTTTTGCGCACCAAGCACCACAGGGCGACTTATCAGGGACGTTCTTTACAGGGAAAGCAGGGAATTTTTGATGAGGGAGTGTTTAGATGAATAGCTACCTTAGAGACGCAACGGCTACCATTAAACGCTTTGTCACGATGCGGCAGGCGGCAGAGCATTTTGGCCTTGAATTCAATCACGCCGGTTTTGCCCGCTGCCCCTTTCATTCAGAACGCACAGCCTCCTTTGCTATCAAAAACGAGCGCGGTCATTGTTTCGGCTGCGGTTGGCACGGCGATATTTTTGATTTTACGGCGCAGCTATTCAGCACCGACCTCAAAGGCGCTGTTGAACGCTTGGCGGTGGATTTTCATTTGCCAATAAGCCTTGACCGCAAGCCGAGTCTTAAGGAGAGACGGGACGCAAGCCGCCGTTATGCCGAAATCACCCGGAAGCGCAAGGCAGAAACGGAAACCGAGGAAGCCGCAAACGCTGAATATCACTTAGCACTTGATATTTTTTGCCTTTACGATAACTGGAAAAAAACATATAAACCGCAAGCGCCAAGCGAGCCGTTTGACCCGCGATATGTGGAGGCCTGCAGGCATTTTGAACGGGCGCGGTATGAAAGCACTATGAAGGGGTGAGAACGCTGACATTTGATAATCCATTGGATTTAACCGCGGATTCAATTTCAAAAATGAATCTGCAAGACCTTATCGAAAACGCCGTTCTCACCTTTAGCATAGACGAGCCATCGAGCCGGAGTTATGTGCAGGCCCTTATGGAAGCCAGGGCTATGGAATTCAAGGGCGAAACAATGCTGCGCCGTTTGTTTTCCGCCTACAACAAGGCCGACAAGAAAAACGAGCAGGAATTCAAACTCATGAGGGCGCAGGACAGCATATCCCTTCCTTTAAAACTGGACAAGAACGGTGTACCGGTCGCGACTATCGACAATTTTTTGCTGGTCATGCGAAATGACCCCTGGTATGACCGAATCAGATTCAACCAGCTTTTAAACGCGCCGGAAGTACACGAGAGCATAAACGGCGAGATAAAAATCAGCCGTTGGACTGATACGGATGAGGCCGAAAGCCGCCATTACATGGAGCATACTTACCGTATTTACTCCGAGACGAAACATTACGCGGCTCTCCGTATCCTGTTCCGCGAGCGGGAATATAACCCCATACAGGATATTGTTGATGCCCTTGAATGGGACGGCGTTGAGCGCTGCGAAAAATTTCTTATCGAGTGGGCAAGAACCGAGGACAGCCCTTATGCACGAGAGGTGAGCCGCCTGATTTTTGCCGGCGGTGTCAATCGCCTGTATCAGCCCGGATGTAAATTCGACGATGTGCCCGTGCTTATTGGTACCTCACAGGGCGAGGGTAAATCCTCCCTTGTGAAATGGCTTGCCATAAACGACAGCTATTTTTCGGAGGTAAAAGAAATGGACGGTACCCGCTCCATCGAACAATTAGAGGGCGCGTGGATTTGCGAAGTTGCTGAACTCCTGGCCTTGACCAAGGCGAAAGAACAGGAGGCGGTAAAGTCATATATTACCTGTCAGCGGGATAAATATCGCCGCCCATATGATAAGCAGGTCAGCGAATATCCCCGGCGCTGCATCTTTATCGGCACAACCAATAACGAGCAGTTTCTTAAGGATAAGACCGGCAACCGCCGTTTCTACCCAATAAAGGTAAATAGCTCCGGTTACTGGCTTTACGACCATGAGGAAGAATGCCGGGAATACATCCTCCAATGCTGGGCTGAGGCGCGCGCAAAATATGAGCGGGGGGAAATGCCCAATTTTGCAAACCGGGCATTACTTGAGGAATTCAAAGCCGCTCAGAATAACGCAATGGAAGATG
>JAZQHA010000175.1:0-1541 GCA_045540315.1 Acutalibacteraceae bacterium
ATCTTTGCTTGCCGCAGAGCTGCTATCACCATAAAACCGCCTACTTGTCACGGCGTAGAAAGTAGCCCGCATGGGCTGACCCGAAGCCGGAAGCTCACAGAATCTACAGATTGTAGATTCGAAGCATGTTTAGTACCCCTAAAAAGCGTTCGCGTTTAGCAAAACGGGCTTTGCCAAGTTTGTTGTCGTTTTGTGCCATAAAATATATATGGTTTGTTATTTCCACAGCGGGTGGTCTTGCCAGTTAGCGGGAAGTCCCATCCATGTGTGAGGGATATTAGCAAAGCGAGGCTCGGCTATAAGGGCAAAGAGCCTTTCTCTCCACTGAGAATTTGAAGCAATTTGTCTGAGCAGATAATGGCAAATGGTGAGAATACCACCGGTTTTGGACATATTAAATGCTACCGTTTTACTGTTGTCCTGAATCCATTGTTCAGATTGTCGGTCAAAAGAGTAATACCAAATGGCGTCTTTTGCGGGAATGGCTGGTTGCTTGACCCAGCCTCGATTCCAAACTCGATTGTGGTGGGCGCAAGCATTTCGAACATCGTTTAGCGCCCGTAGCCAAGAAGTCAATAGGGTTGGGGTTGGAAGCCCGAATGAGCGTGAAACTTTTTTCTGAATTTGTTGTTCGACACTACTGAAGAAGAATACAGTAGAGCCGAAATCCATTAGCTCGCATGCTAACCACAAGGGGAGGTGCTTATCCGAATAGCGCACAAAGAAGTCACGAACGAGCAATAAGGAGCTTTTTTGTGCCGCTTCATCTAATTTGTCCACCCATTTCTGCCATTTGTCTGGCTTGATGTTATGGAAGTTGTTGATATTCAGATAGCCAAAAGGTCCATATGCTTCGCAGAAATAATGAACGAGTCTGTTGCGAACAGCTACCTCTATGCGCTCAACAGCATCCAGTAGCATTAAGCGCATTTGCCGGTCAAAGCAGTATTGACCCCATATTGTATCAAAATCTGTTCGAATCTGTCCTTGGGCTGTTGTACCCCAATAAGCCTGAAGACGCTGGTATCCTACATCTTCCAACCTTTGTCTGATGACATGAAAATCGCCCCGCATGCCGCGTTGTATGAGCAGGCGAGTCAAGTCATCATAGCTCAGGAAAGGATGGCTGTATGGTTGCTGAGGCATAAAAAATAAGGCACGCTTTGTTGCGCTTGCTTCTTCTCAGGTAAGAAGAACAGAGGCGTCAGCGTGCCATGGCAGGTTCTATGTATCATTTTTTTAGTCGTTTGTCAACTATTTAGTGCGAGAGAGCTGTTTTTTCGTTTTGTAAGATGGGGGGATATTGAGAAACTATGAGTTCGTAGGGCTTGGAAAAGGACTTGGATTTTGGGTGATGAAATGCCGTTTTTGAGTACAAAACAGCGGGTTGCCGTATCTCTCTCAAAGGGTGTTTATCTTGATAACTTAGGGATATAACTTGCTCTTATTTCGTACAACCTATTAAATATAAGGAAGTAAACACTCATAAAAAAGCAAGGACTTTCAATTTCTGCGCGTCAAGAGGGTAAAATTAAAGCTGC
>JAZQHA010000176.1:0-30059 GCA_045540315.1 Acutalibacteraceae bacterium
GGTTTTATTTTTAGAACTTGATATTAAAAAATTTCGGCAACTTGAATAAGTTTTTATTTCACCGCACTTTAAACAACGAATAGTAAAAGATTGCGTCATCCTAGTATAATTAATAATTTCAAAAGGTTGATCAGGAAATCTATCTTTTATTCGCTGTTTTACTTCATTAATAGAAACAATTTTCATATTATCACCTCATTAGATTGGTGCTGATTGTCCTTTAATAGCACTTAGAATCACTTCATATGCCTTCTTGATTTTTGTTTCTACTTTCGTAACTTAATAACTGAGGATTTTAATTATTAAGTAAATCAAGACATTCGGATTTTCCAGCTTTTAAAGAGTTTATTGCCCTACTATCACTAGTAGGCGGGGCAAACGCTTCACCCCTATCAAATAAAAGGTATCTGGATTAGTGGGGTTTTCTTGTGCTTTCCGCTCGCATTTTAATAAAGTTCTGCGACTAGCAATTTTTTTAGAATCTAACCATGCTTCTTTTGAATTACCTGTCCAAATTGATAAATTTTCACGGGCAAAGCTCTCTTCTGATACAGTATTTGAATATCTTTGATCCATTAGAGTTGCTTTATCTAATAGCCCATAATGTAACGGGACTTCATAACTAAGTCCCCAGCAAAAATATTCGTTTGGTCGCAGAACAGCATTAACCGCGCATTCAATTAATTTACTGTACATAAACACTGTACGTGGAGCACTGGTTGTAATGAATGTTTGAGCGCTTGAAGGCTCATCGGGATTTAATGTTCCATCTACTTCTCTTCTTTTAATATTCATTTGAGGCACAAGTACTTCATTATAAGGCACTTCATCAATTAAAGCAGCTTCTTCTAGAATTGCTGCTGTGGCTCTTAATCCGCGGCTAGTGTCTTTAGAAACAACAGAAATCATGCTGCCATTTTTAAAATATAATTCATAATAATTACCACTAGTTTTTTGGCCAGTTTTACCATCATCTTCTCTTGTCGCTAATTCATTACGTAATAAAGGCCAATGCCTAAAAATCTCTTCAAACTTTGCCTGTGCAATTTTAATTACCGTACCCTTTACATCTGAAGCAATCATAATTGTAGAGCGTGGTAATAGCACGGCCCGCACAACAGAGCTAAGATAACCGGTAAACGATTTTGAAGTCGCGCGCGTAGCAGTCCAAAAATGGTAACGATATCGTAGGCTAGCCCGCAAAGCAATACGCTGAAAAGGAAAAAGATGAAAATGTTTGGCATCTTCTGAGTCTTGAATAGTATCGAGGTAAAGATCAGGATAGAGAATCCAAAAATTCAAATAATTTGTAAAAAGTTCTTGATTAGCATCTAAGTATTCTTTTGTAAGAACAACACCTTTTTCAATTGGGATGCCATCTCGTAAAATTGGCTCAGCTTGTTGCTTTTCCATCTAAATCACTCTCCAAATCATCCTCTCCCTCATATTCAATGTTCGCGGTTTCATCAAATTCTACAGCTTCATTTTCTACTTCTTCTAATCGTTCTGTAATGTTATAGCGTTCACGCTTGTCTTCAACTTGTTCCGCAAAATTACCTTCATTAATTGTTAGGCGTTTCAAATAATTTTGAATATTTTGCATCATAAAGTCGATGGAGTCCTGCGGCTCGGTATGCCATTTTGGATGCCAACCTTTTTTACCATAGTAAACCATAAGTTCTCCGACCGATTCAAAATCTGCCGCATTCTTTGCATTGGTCGCCTCAAAATGCGCGATCTTGATAATATTGTCGCGGGCGTCCATATCCTTTTTTATATCCGCCCCCTCTCGCAGTCCCTTCTTAATTCTTAATTCAATTTCGCATAGGTCACGTGCGTATTCTTGAAGGATAGGAGTAGAAACATTTTGCGTTGCAAGTATTTTATTATAATAATTTTCTAGGAAAAAAAGATCTTCTTCAGTGTAGGTTGGCGACCACGCTTTTTTTAATTTACGCAGCCGCGCCTCATTTAGCACTTCAATCTCATCATCAATTGAGTCTTCTTCGCGGGCCAACCTCCATCTTTCATTTTCGTCTGCCCATTGTAAGGCCTGATAATGATCGTCTAATAGCGTGTTAAAATAGGCAGTTAATGTATGGTCTTTATGTATCTTATAAAGTTGTGTCCACTTATTGATGTCGAACGGTACATCTAAAAAACGACATAATCTGTCAACTTCGCCTAAATTATCTTGTTTAATCATAGTCTCATAGCAAGATGTACAAATTAAAGAACGATGACCAGGGAAAAAATTGCTGGGGGTTCTTTGAAAATTGTAATCGGGTTTTTCTTGTCTGCACTTAATGCACTTTCTCATTTTAATTTCATCTGTCATATTATCACCTAGTTATTGTGGAATATCCTTACTGCGGCCGTCATGCTTTTGCTGAGTTCCTTTTGCAATACGACGGGCTCTTTCGCATGCCTTACAACTGGAAGAACAACCATCTTTATGGCTACGGTTTGAGCCAAAGAAAAGCGGGTGAATTGGCAATTCTTTTTTGCATGTATAACATTTCTTTTTAGGAATGGTTGAATCCGATAGCAAACGGTGCTTAACCGCGGCTTCCGCAATTTTTTCTGGTATTTCTTTATTTGCAATCATTGTTAAATGATTCAAATTGTATTTAAGACCAAATTGTTGTTGAAGCTCGTCTGCAATTTCTTGATAAGTAGCCCTATCAACCCTTCTCGTCAGTATATATTGGCGCACGGGAGAAAGTTGCGCCATATCTTGGTAGCGGTCAAAATCATAAATTAGGGTGCGGCCCCAACTTTCCAATTTTTCTTGACACTGCATATAAATGTCGCTGTAGTAAGGAATAAGGGCGCGAATGTGCTGCGGGTTTTCCCAATCGAAGGTATGTCGCCGCACAATCCATTTTGCTTCCAATCTTTTTGTGTCGGGGTTAATGCGCCATTCATAGTCCTCTACGTTGCGCTTTATTGTGTGCAATAGGGCATTTTGGGTGCGTCGTCTCCATTCTATAACATCCATCCAATAGAAGGAATCGCGATCCCAGTTGTAAGTTTGGGGTTTAGGTTGCACAATCGCAGTAAAATGAATGGGCGGGTTGTATGCATCCTTTAAATAGTATTGGTGTCTCCTTACATCAATAAGTTGGTGGCGCAATTTATAAGTCGAGTAGCTATCGAGTATGGTGTCGCCTTCTTGCGCGGGCAAACGTCCTTCTTGAATCGCAAGCCATTTTTCAAGTTTGTCAATGGAATCCCATAGGTCTTGCATACCGGGGATTAGGCTATCACCGGGGTCAAGTAGGGTACCGTCTTTGGCATATTTTGGCCTTTGAATTTTAGGCTTTGGCTTTGTATAAATGTAGCGCTCGCCTTCTTCAAGGCGTTGAAGCGTTTGTTGGTCTGCTAATGGGTTATCAAGAATTGCGTCAAGGGATTGCACTTTATCTGCGGCTCGCTTAAATGAGGAGTAACGGGTTGAGGAATCTGTGGCTTCTTTACGCTGAACTGCATTTTTTCCATTTTCGTCTTTGCCATACAAAATATAATTGGCCATTTGCTCCAATTCATTTTGAGACGGGTCATTTGCTAATTGATCTAATATGTTACGAACGGCTTGTAGCCGGTCGGTGTCACGTTCAATATCATAATTAAGGGAATAGGGTTTTTTCATAGAGCACCTCCTAGGGTTTCCCCTATTATGTATTATATCATATTTGCGGGAAAAAGTCAAATGTTTGGGATTAATTTTTAAGGTTGATTTTTAAAAATAAAAAAGTTGGTGGAATTTGAGCACGCCCCCCCAGGCCATAAAGGGCGGGCGGCTGGCCTCCCATATGCCTGCCGCCCGTCTTGCCTATGGGCTTTAGAAAATCCGCCCATGTTCAGCACTTTTCACTTCGCCACACGTCCCGTCCGGCATGATGTAGTCCGGGATATAGTCACCGCGCTTTTCCGTGCTATCCGTTCCCGTCCACCGCGCGCCGCGTTCCTTTGCCACCGCCTTTTCCATGATGCGCGCCTTTTCCATGGTAGGCAATCCGACGGGGTACAATTCCTTAGTATGGTAGTACGCCTTCAACGCTTCACGCATGTGAGACGTTTCGCCTTCCACGTCACAGAAGTTTTTATAATCCTTGCAACGCCGCAACTTATAGCCTTCACCGTTGCACTTTTCCAACACATCGCCGAACGTGCCCACCATGCCGTATTTCTTGACAAGCGCCAACAGCTTTTCCGCGTCATACACGCGGATAGAGATGAAACGCCCATTTTTCACGCAAACGGACAATTCCTTGAAGTTGTGCAGGTACGCCCAAAGTCCCATAGTGTTAGCCATTGTAAAGCCTCCCATGCCCGGCAGCTTTTCCCGCCCGCGGCCGCCTGAATCCATTGATTCAGGTTTACCCCTATTATAAGGGATAAATCACCACTCGTCAAGACTTTTCGCCAACTTTTTCCAATTTGTGCAACTTGCACAAAAAACCCTTTTATTTTTTGTGCAGAATGACAGTTTGACGTAAAAACAGAAAAAAAGCGTGCCCGCTTTATGCAAATTGCACAAAAAGAATAATTATACAATTTTCTGCATAACTATGCAAATTGTATTTTTCTATGAAATAATGAAAAAATACAATTCCGAACAATTTTAAGGCAAGTCGTTAAAATGTACGGATTTTTAAATGTGGCAAAAATAAGATGATTGTAAAATTTTGTGTCCGGGCACCTAAACCACTTGACAAATTCAAATTGTCATATCTCATAAAACTTTTGTCATAATTGAAATACTTTTGTCATATATTAAAATATGTATCAATTCTTAACATTAGCACTCGTCTGGTGAGAGTGCTAACAAGTGTATACATGTATACATAGATACATAAAAACATGAATGCAGTATAATTGTATACATGTATACACGTCTAAACCTACCAGCCAGGTAGGATAACACAACCGTAACATATGAGCAAACGCTCATATGTCAATTCCTACCAAATCGGTAGGAATTCAGGCGTATGTATACATGTATACGCGCGTTATACGCGTGGCGAAGCTGCTAACCTCGTTACGCATTACGCGAAGCTGCGAAGCTGAGCCCGTTACACGTAAGGCGGAGCTGGGAGCTCGTCACACGCGAATGCGGAGCTGCTACACGTTATACGCGAAGGCGGAGCTGGCACTATTCCGTTATGCGTAAAGTGGAGCTGGCGCTAATGCCGCGCACGCAATCCGTTACGCGTAAAGTGGAGCTACAACCGCAAGAACGCGCCTCCACCGCGTGCATATCTATAAAACAGAGCTACAAACCTAATGCCAAATATTAAGCAGGCGCAAGCACAAAACTGCACAGTTGTGCGACGCATTCAATCAATTGTTAAGCTAAATGTCCGGGCAAGCAACTGCTCGGACTTTTTACAAAGCATGGCCAGGAAAACTACCTTGACAAAACGCGAACTATCGTGTATAATATAGGTACAACAAAACAAAGGAGGATTCCAATCATGTCTAAGTCCATTCTCGCGCTCAACCTCTTCACGTTCGCAAGCGACGAATTCCTCGCCATCAAGGCAGGCGATCCGCGTGGTGACAGGTGGTACGTGCTCACGAGTAAGGCGTTCAAACTGTTGGAAAAGTACATGAACGAAGAAGCGTAAGAACAAGCAAGACGCAAGCAAGCAAGTAGCACACAGACGTTACTTACTTGCTTGCTTCTATTCTTCTAATAAAACAAAGCCAAAAGAAAGTAATCGACAAAATTGTTAAGTGTCTTGCCCGGGCAACAGACTACGCAAAAACTCAACATTACTATGCCAAAAAAGGATTGACAAGAACAAGCAATTAATGTATAATAATGGTACAACAAAACAAAGGAGGCACTCACAATGACCCACTGCAAGAACGGAATCCTTCTCACGAATCTCATGGAAGAGATTGACATTGAGTATCTCATCGCCCACAATAAGAAGGACTATAACAGGGAGTGGAAGTTGGAAAAGTTGATATACAAAGTTGAAAGCAAGGCCGAACGTGAAGCGGAAGTCGCGTGGCAAGAGATTCACCACCCGTGAGGGTGGTAATCTTTTGTATGTAAACAAATGTTAAGCATCTTGCCCGGGCAAGGAAGTACGCTAAAATTTTACAGTCTATAAAGCAAATAAAAGGATTGACAGCAAAAGCATTATCGTATATAATATAGGTAACAACAAACGAAAGGGGTAAACACCATGAACAACGTCGAAACTTACATCAAGTGCTTTGACTTCGCATACGCCCAGGCCACCGCTTTCCTCCGCCACAAGATGTATAAGGAATACATCGAATGGCGACACATCATGAAAATTTGCATCGAAAAGGCCGAAAAGGCAGGATATGGTCGCCTGTTGTGAGAAATAGGTAAACAGGCAAGCGGTTCAAGCAACCGCTTGCCTATTGCATTATAGAAGTCAATAAAGATGATACTTATTACTCAATTGTTTTATTAAGAAATAGAGAAGTCTCTTGCCCGGACAATCAACTACACAGAAACTAAACAAAAACCACCTAACAGAGATAACATTCATCGGTTATACTATCATTGTCGGTTGAGAGAGGAAACGCCCTCTCGCCCGCGCGGCCAGGCGCAAGCCTCCGCCAATAAATAGAATGGAGGAATCGAATCATGACTGATCGGGAACGGGAACGCAGGCACTTCCTTACGGAGGAGCTTTACCACATGGCGTTCAAGTACAAGAACCAGTTTCTCGCGGCGTATCTCCACCTTGAAAAGTGGGCGAAGGAAAACAACTTCGAAGTTGACTACAACACATACAGGGACTTCTACTACGAGAAAAGCGAGTAACAGAGAGGGCCGCGAGGCCCTTTTTGCTTTGCGAATAAATTGTTAAGATGAATGCCCGGGCAACAGTATTCTCTAAAATATAACATAATCCTCCGCCACCAAAATATGAATAGAAAATGCGCACGCAGAAGCACAATTTCATTTTTCTGTCTTATCATGCTTGCAATTTCATTTTTATAAACGCATTCCCGAAACGAATTTCATTTTATTTTGAAATTCCCAAATTTCATTTTCTACTATCGCATTTCATCCTAAAACTTCTTTCGCATTTCAATTTCATTTTCATACCGCCTCATTTCAATTTTATGCCCCATTGCAAATTTCATTTTGAAACCGCGGCCCAATTTCTATTTTATAACGGGCAATAGAATTTCCCAAATCTTCATATTTCATCTATTGACAACTACGGAGAAATCGATTATAATATAGGTACAAAATAACGAAGGAGGTACCCCCATGAACCGCGGCCAGCTGATTTTCAATCTCATCTATACCAACGACATCAACTACACCCGCATGGAACACAAGCAGGGCAACAACACCGAAGAAAACATCCAGCGCCACATCCGCCGCCTCCGCCGCAAGCTTTGCAAGATTGAGCGTGAAGAGAAGAACCGCTAAGGCGGTTCTTTTCAATTGTGAAGTTTTGTTAAGACTGATGCCCGGGCAAGAAGATGCGATAAAAAATAACAATTCTACTATTGCTTTTGCGGTTTCAAGGTGGTATAATATAGGTACAAAAACAAAGGAGGTACGAACCATGAACCGCAACGAACTGATCAACAACATCATCAACTCCGCCAAGATCGACTTCCTCCTCGCCCTCCGCCGCCGCAACAACAAGCGCGCCCGCGTGTTGCGCATGACTGACTTGCTTCTCCGCTTACTGAAGGCACAGGCCGCGTAAGCGGCCTTTTATGTATTTTTTGTAAATATGCTTGCCCGGGCAAGGAACTTCGCAAAAACTTAATGTTGCCTGGCCGCCATTGCAGCTTGACAATCGCGGCCGCATGATGTATAATAATGCCATAAGATAAAGAAAGGGGTTGCCACCATGAATTACAAAGTCATCATTACCGACTACACCAACAACCGCAGCACTCACTACTTCCACACCATGTACGGCTTCACCAACTACTTCACCACCCACCAGCGCGAAATTGCGATCTTTCATCTCTACCAACGCGTGAACGGCAAGTGGAAGCGGGTCTAACCCGCTTCCCTACTTTTGTTATTTTTCCGCGAAGATGCTTGCCCGGGCATCAAACTACGCTAAAAAATAACAATTCAAATCTATTGCTTTTCTTGTATTTCTATAGTATAATATAGGTACAAAAGAAAAGGAGGTATCCCAATGAACACTTTCACCACCCTGATGAACATGCTCCGTACCCTCGCCGCCATCGAAATCCGCGCCATCAATTCCAAGGACTACACCATGCAGGCCAAGATCGAAAAATTGACCTATCGCATTGAACACAAAATGGAAACCTTGCAGTAAGGCCGCACAAGCGGCCTTCTCTTTTCTTTTATTAAGAAATAGCGAAGATGGTTGCCCGGGCAAACAACTACTCTAAAACTTAATAATATCACGCATGTAGAGTTAACATAAGTATGGTACAATAAGGGTACCAAAATGAGGGAGGTATTTGCCATGTTGGAACGTCTGCCCGTCACCCTGAACCTGTATGAGGACATCTATGCCCTGATCATGCGCGCTATTGCGCTGGAAAGCTACTACAAGCTGGCAAAGCTGCACGAGCTGCGCGACCGCGTGAGCTGCTACCGCGACAAGCTGTATAAGCTGACGCTGGACAAGTACGGGGCCGCGTGAGCGGCCCTATGTAAAATTTATGTTAATAGAGCTGCCCGGACAATCAACTACATATACTTTTTACAAATTACTCTATTGACATTTTCCACCTTCTATGATATAATCTATACATAAGATAAAGAAAGGAACGTAACACCAATGAAAAACACCACTATCGCAAACTGGGACAACCTCACTGACATGGAGCAAATTTATCTCTACTGGGAATTCCAATCTAACGATAGTTTCTTTGAAAGCATGACGTTCACCGAATTCGACACTTGGGTACGTGAAAACATCTAACGCGGGCGACCGCGTTTCTTTTGTAAAATAATGTTAAGAAGAATGCCCGGGCATTGGAATTCTCTAAATCTTAATAAAAACCTATTGACTTTCAAAGCGTCATGTGCTATAATCTATACATAAGATAACGAAAGGAGATTTGACACCATGACCACTTACGACAAGCTTTCTCTGATTGACAACCTTCTCAAGAGCGCCTCCGCCTTGGCAATGCGCGCCGCCTGCCGCGCGAACTACACCGCCTTGAGCCGCGCCAACATGAACCAAGATCGTTACATCGAATACATTTACCGCCTGCCGGTAAACAAATAAGGGGCACCAGCCCCTTATTCTTTTTTATAAAAAATATGTTAAAAGACTTGCCCGGGCAACGAACTATACGAAAACTAAACACAAAAAAGCATGTAGAGTTAACATACCGGTGGTATACTATACCCATCAAATGAAAGGGAGGAACCACCACATGAGAGACTTCTATTGCACCGCATACCACAACGACCCCGAAATCCGCTTTGCTTACAACACGCTGGAGGAAGCTGTTGCCGACATCCGCCGCACGATCCTGGATAACGACGAGCTGTACGACGACGAACGGGAGAAGCTGCTTCACGACACTGAATACCACAGCTGCTACCTGAACGACACCGACTACCATATCGGGGTGGTCATCATCACCGCAGAGGACATCGACGACTGCTACGGCGCCGAGCTGGACGGCATCCACGACGACTTCATCGTCACCTATGACGAAACCACCGACACCTACACCACCACCTGAGAGGCCGCGAGGCCTCTTTTCTTTTGTAAAATGTATATTAACATACTTGCCCGGGCATCCAATTTTTCACAATCTTTACATAAACCCTATTGACAACAGGCCCAAGATGTGATATAATATAAGAAAAGAGGCCAAGGAAGGGAGAGATTGCAAATGAGCATAAACCGCGGACACCGATTTTTACACAATAAAAACGCGGCCTTAACACAAACTTAACATTTGTGGCAAAGCTGCAAAGCTGGTTAACAAACTCTTAACTTGACAAGCTGCGATTTAAGTGGTATAATAAGTACAGAAAAAAGGAAAGGGGAACACCAACATGAAAAGGTATTTCAAAGTCACTTGCCACCGCGGCCACTGCGGCACTGGTCACAGCACAGACATCACATTCGTTTTCATCGCCGATAACCTTTTGCAGGCGATGGACAAGGCGAAACGAATGCCCAGCGTGAAGCACACTCGCCTCATCATTAACGGCGCGGAAATCACCGAAGCGGAATACAATGACAGGCGCGCGAAAAGCGCATACGAAAAGGCCGGGGTTCGCTAACAGCGAACCCTTTGCTTTTATAAAGGTTATGTTAACGAAGATGCCCGGGCGACCATTTTAACATCGTCTTAATAAAAGAAAAGGGCGGCTTACGCCGCGCCTTCCTTCGCCTGCCGCCGTTCCCAATCTTCCGCCATCGCATTCATGAACGCGTCAAATTCAAGTTCTTCCTCCGTAAAATCTTCCCAACCTTCAAGAGCTTCTTCCAGTTCCTTCGGGGACATCGTTTCACTAATCGCGTAATACCGTTCCAACATGATTTCATTTCCTCCCTTTCGTTTCTTACAGTAGTAATTATAGCACACATTTCAAGAAAATGCAACCCCTTTTCGTACAATTTCAAAGTTAAATACTTGTTACCATAAATGCCCGGGCACCAAACTTAATAATCCTTTAACTTGACTTCCTATAAATCTTGTGATATAATTATATCAGAAAACAGGAAAGGGGATACATACTATGAAGCTTGTCAAGGAAACCACTCTGAAGGAGTTCAATTTCTGGGGCGGTGCGGCTCAGTTTGTCGCGAAACTCACTGAAGAGGAACTCGAAACCGTGGAGGAAATCTTGGAAGAGTTGGAAAACGACGGTGACGGCCACTGGTTCACGGAAACCGCTCTGAATGACCTTTTCTGGTTCGAGCAGGACGTAATCTGTGAGTGGCTTGACATCACTGAAGACGAGGTTTGGAACCGCTAACGCGGTTCCCCTTTTTATTAACACCATGTTAAGAAGAGTGCCCGGGCACACAACTTAATCAACACTTAACAACTAAAAGTATTGACAACTGCGCAACTATGTAGTATAATTATGGCATAAGATGAAAGGGAGGAAACAAGCAATGAAGGATTTCAACAAGAAGGACATCATCTACCGCACTCTGACGATCGGCCACCGCTTCACCAACACCGACTATGCTTACTTGTTCGACTATGACGACGGCTATTACTATTACTACGATGTTGATTCCGATTCCTTCATCAACGTTTTCGTTGACAATAACGGCAACATTACCGACATCGAATACAACGGCTAAAGGGCGCAAGCCCTTTTCTTTTTTAAGCAAATGTAAAATTCCTTGCCCGGGCATACAACTTAATCATCAATTTACAAACCAAACTATTGACTTTATCCGCGGTTTGTGCTATAATATACTCACGAGATAAGGAAAGGGGAACACAAATTATGACCATGTACGTTATCACTTGCTATGGGTTCCAGGGTTCTCAGTACTACGCCACGCGGGAGGCCGCGCAGCAGGCCGCAGAATTTCGTTCCCGCGCCACGGGTAAGCCGTGGATCGTCAAGGCGGTTAGGGTGGGCTAAACCCCACCCCTTCTTTTTATTATCACTTTGTTAATTTTAAAGCCCGGGCAAATTGCATTACATACTTTTAACTTGACATACTAATAAAATTATGATATAATTCTTTTAGATTGAAAGAGGAGGAAAGCACAATGGCAAACCAAAGAAGTTTTAAAGCGCGTTGGTACGATCATATCACTATATGGTTTTCTAAATGGCATTGGGGTTTTATAACTAAAGATATTTTTATGACTCTATCCGCAGTTTTACTCTTTTGGTTTTGCCTTTATATTGTGTTAGCAATCGCGGGATAAAATAATTTCAATTTCAATATCTAATTTTATTTCTTATAATTTTATTTCATTCAAATTCCTATTTCTAAAAACAAGCCTCCGCCATAGTATTTCATAACTATACCCATCTCTATATTAAGAATTTGAAAATATCATTGCCCGGGCAAAAATCTACCCCAAATCTTAACATAAGAAATTTGCTCGTACCCCTTGACAAAGCCAGGTATTAGTGGTATAATCTATATGTAAGATAAAGAAAGGGGATTAAAACCATGATGAACAAGTTCTATTGCACCGCCTACACCGACAGCGACTCTATCATGAACGTTTACGATAGCATCCAGGATGCCGCGCGTGATGTTCGGCGCTATGTGTTCGAAAACGTCTCCAAGTTCGATGAAGAGCGTGAATGGTATCTCAACCTCATCGACGCGGAAAACTTCTACCGCGACAACTTGGCGGGCTTGGGCTACGGCATGGTACTGATTCACGCGGAATCCCGTGACGATTGCGAATACGCGGAAATTAAGAACGACTTCGACGAATACACGGTTGAATACAACGAAGAGACGGACACGTACACGACCAAGTAAGAGCCGCGAGGCTCTTTTCTTTTATTAAATCCGTGTTAACAATCGCGCCCGGGCGACTATCTTCTCCAACTCTTAACATACAAAAGTATTGACTTTATCGATTATTGATGCTATAATATAGGTACATCAAATGAAAGAGAGGAAAAAACAATGGAAAGCAACGAAGCCATGATGGAGAAGTACTACAGCGCGCAGGACTACATGACGCCCGAAGATTGGGATGAATTCATCGCCGCCGTCAACTACGAGTACGAGCGCGGCTTCGAATTCGAAGAGTTGGAAGAGGCCTAACAGGCCTCTTTTCTTTTGTTATCACATTGTAAAAACAAGTGCCCGGGCAAACAACTTCTCCAAAGCTTTACATACAAACCTATTGACAAGCGCTATGAAAAGTGATATAATTAAGCCATAAAAGAGAGGGAGGAAAAAACAGTGTCTAAGATCGAGATCAACTGCAATCTCTACCATTCCGTCGTTGCCTGCTGTGAAGTTGCTGAGGCCCGCAAGAAATGGAATTGCTGCAAAAAGCTCATAGCCATCATGAAGCGGCTGAACGAGCTGTACGAAAAGAGCATTTCTGGGCGCTAAGGTGCCCTTTTTTATAAAATCTGTGTAAAATACATTGCCCGGGCATCTTACATAACAAATTCTTAACTTGACTATCTACGCAATCTGTAGTATAATTAAACCATAAAAGAAAGGGAGGAAAGACATTATGACTGAATACATCAATCCCAGCTATCTCACCGCATGCACCGACTTGGCTAACTTTCTCACGGCGGCCCGTGTACCGTTCAAGGTCGAACAAATGATTGACGGTTTCAAATTTACGTTCCCGTGGTGCAGGGGCGACTGTATCATTCACCGCGGTTCCTATCAGCATCGTTTCGGTATGTTTGAATCTTATCGTTTCCCATGGGATAACGGTGATGTATCCACGCACACACCCGCCGCAATGGCCGCGCTTCTCGCGCAGTATTTCAGGGAAAAAAACGGGGAGTAATCCCCATTTTTCTTTTATTATCTATAGGTTAAAAATCGTGCCCGGGCATTCAACTTCTTCAAATTTTTACAATTCAATCTACTTGCGTATTCTCAATCCGTATGCTATAATATAGGTACAAAAGAAAAGGGAGGAAACATCACATGACTACTACTGACATCATTAACTACGTCGTCCGCAACTTCGGCCCCGAGCACTGGTTCACCATCGAAATCATGCACTGCATCGAATGGGGCGCGGATGTTCCCACCTTGCAAATGATAATTGAATATCGTGAGTATGCGATGGCCCATGACGAATTCGGCTTTGAGGACTAATAATCCTCAAGGCCCCTTTTTTGTTAAGCAACTGTTAAAACTAATGCCCGGGCAACTAACTTCATCATCAATTAACATAAATTGGGTAGACAGTTAACATAGCTTATGGTATAATTACTCATGTAAGATAACGAAAGGAGAACGGAAACATGATTAACTATTTCTACACGACCATCACCATCGGCCAGGCAGCAGACTCTACCTTCATCGCGCAGGCACTCGAAAACGGCTACCAGCTGGAGGCGGACGAAAACAGCGAAAGCTGGATGTACTACGACGAAGACGCGGAAAGCTGGTACGAAATCGTCATCGAAGACGGCAAGGTCTCCATGATGTACAGCTACAAGTAAGCTGGAGGGCCGCGAAAGCGGCTCTTTTCTTTTATTAAAAAGTAGTAAAGAATATCGCCCGGGCAATTTCTTTTACAAACTCTTAACTTGACTTTATGCCCAACAGATGTTATAATAAGTATGTAAGATAAAGAAAGGGGAACCGAACATGAAAAACTATCAGCTTATCACCGTTTACAATGACCTTTCCTGCAAGACCGAAACCACCAACGACCTGCCCGCGATCCTGCGTGCTATTGCTATCTACTATGAGGAGCCCGACTTCGTATCCGCCACCGTGTACGACTTCGACAAGAAGCTGGATGTCGTCCACATCGTCAAGTATTGACCGCAAGGTCAATCCTTGTAAACATTATGTAAATATAAGTGCCCGGGCCTTTTTATTAACGACATCTTTACACTAACCCCTATTGACAACCAAACAAAAGTATGATATACTATAGTCAAGAAATGAGGGGAGGACAAACACGATGGCAAAGAACAAGACTCGCGGTTGGTACTTCTTCAACGATGGTTATTCTATCTGGGTGAACGGCATGAGCGCGGCGGAGCTGAAGCGGCTGAGTGCGCAACACCTGGGGCTGCGCAGGTTCCAGTGGACAGCTTAACAAGCTGTTAACTTGACAACAAGCTGGTAATGTGATATAATAATTACAGAAAACAGAGAGGAGCTACAAACCATGACTAAAGAAGTTCAGAAATTCCTCGATACCATCATCAAGTCCCGTGGCATGGAAGACCCGCTGGTTATCGACCTCTTCATCGAAGCCGAAGATGGCGCGCCTGTCGAGTGGCTGGAAGCGGCAACTGCTCTCTATGAGGCCGAAGAAGCCGCGATGTGAAGAGCCGCAAGGCTCTTCATTATTATGTTAAAGTAATGTTAAAAGAAAAGCCCGGGCATTCAATTTAACAACATCTTTACACACAAACCTATTGACTTTTATCGCCAGGTATGGTATAATATATCCAGAAAGAAACGAAAGGGGAACAAAAATGAACATTACTCCTGAAATCTGGGCCATGATGGACGACTTCGAGCAGGTTAGCCTTTTCTGGGAATATCAGGCAACATTCGACGACTTTGAAGAACCCCTCGCTATCAAGTTCGAAGACTTCGACCGTATGATGCGCGGTGAAGCCTAATGTTAAGGGCAGGTAAACAAACCCGCTCGGGCCTTTTAGTTAACACACTCTTAACTTGACTTCTGGACGCTGTGGTGCTATAATTAAAATATAAAGTTCAGCGAAAAATACACTAATGTTCCATCCATCAAACCACAATTTATATGGAGGTGGTAATATGAATTATAATTTATTACCCGATGAAGAAATAAAAGTAATTGAACAATATCCTAACTATTTAATTACTTCTTTTGGACGAGTCTGGAGCAGCAAAAGACAAAAATGGTTAACACCGACAGTCAATGAACGAGGTAATTATAAACGAGAATATGTATCACTAGGTCGCGGAAATAAAGAATATGTACATAGATTAGTCGCAACAGCTTTTGTCCCGAATCCAAATAACTATAATGAAGTGGACCATATTGATACAAATGGATTAAATAATCATGCGGATAATTTAAGATGGGTGACTCATCAACAAAATATGGAAAATGAACTAACAAAAGAAATAGTAAAGCATAATACAGGCTATTATTGTGAAATAGAAGAAATCGCAACAGGAAAATTATTTAATGGTTATTATGAGGCAGCAAAGCAAAATAATATATCACTACAAACAATTTTAAACCATACAAAAAATAAAGTCAAAAATCCCAAATGGCGCTTAACAGGTAAACGCATTCGCCCAGAATGTTAATACCTTATTAAAAAAGACGCCCGGGCAAATAAGTTAACCAATACTTAACTTGACTTATCCATAAAAACGCAGTATAATATAGTCAAGAACAAGAGAGGAGAACACAAGAACATGGTAAAAAATAAGTGGATATGGTTCGATCTTGACGGCTGCCTCGTGAATTTGTACGCAGTACCCAACTGGCTTGCGAAACTGGAAGCTTCCGACCCCTCACCCTATAGGGAAGCTGCGCCCATGCTAAACCTGTCTGCGCTGGCTCGGCAGCTGAACAAACTGAGGCTGAAGGGCTACAGCATCGGCATTATCAGCTGGACTTCCAAAGCTGGCACCACGGAATACAACGAAGCCGTGAAGCTTGCTAAGCTGACTTGGCTGGCCAAGCACCTGCCTTCCGTTACTTGGGACGCTATCAACATCGTGCCTTACGGCACTAACAAGTGGGATGTGGCTGGCCGCACCGGCGTCCTGTTCGATGACGAATTGAAAAATCTTCAGTCTTGGGGAAACGGCATGGCATGGTACCCCACTTACATTAGCGAAGTGCTTTCCAATTACAACAGGCTGGCGGCGTAAGCCACCAGCTTTCATTTGTTATTAGGATGTTAAATTTCAAGCCCGGGCCGCAATTTTAACTTGAATTTAATATAAGAAATGGGATGCTTATTCGGCATCCCGCACCTGAATCCACACCTTCAGCATTTCCACAATATCCTCGTAAAAGAACACCAGTTCATCATCATCAATTTCACAATCAGAACTGTAAACCCACTCATCCACCGCAGCCCAGACAGCCCAATCAAACTCAGCCCCCGCGAGCAGGTTCCAGTTATAGTAATCATACATCGTATCCAGAGCCTTGTCAGTGATAGCAACCCGCAGAGTCTTCCCCAGAGTGAATTCCTTCATGTTCATTCCCTTTCTGGTTTGTAGTGTAGCCTTTACTTCTTGGTTATATTATAGCAGAAGTCAAGAAAGAAGTCAAGTTAAAAAGATGTTACCATCCACCTAACTCGCATTCACCGTTGTCGTTAACCTTTACCCATTCAGCCTCTAAAACCGCCTTATCCGCGCCAGGTTCCCATCCTTCATTGCGGGTATACGTGTCCATAAATACCACCGTCATATCATCTTCCAGCGTCATCAGCAGATCACGCAATTCCTTCACAGTCATTTCAAAACTTCCTTTCTGGTTTTCAAGTGTTTTCCTTCGCTTCATCTTACATACATATTATACCGCCCACGCGGCAAAAAGTCAAGTTAAAACAATGTAAAAATGCTTGCCCGGGCCCGCAAATTTACACACTCTTAACACTCCAAATACTTGACTTCTCCTGCATTTTATGCTATACTTATATCGTTCCAAGGGAGAGAGCAACCGCGGCGAAAACCCGATTCCAAACCCCAAAGAACAAAACGTAACAAAGTCTTAACTTGACAACATTTCAAATCCATGGTATAATAAATGTGTTGAAAGGCCAAGGCGGACGGTAAGCCCGAAAGGGTGGGCAAGAACGCAAGGTAAGAGTGAGACAGGATAAAGAGATACTGAGACTGCCATGTTGTTTGCTGGCTAAATACTTTAAAGCCCCTCACCGCCTTTAACAAACTCTTTACTTGACATTATAAGCACTCTGTGCTATAATGAATACATCAAAAGGACAAGGAAAAGTCCTAAAAACCAGAAAGGGTACTACCTATGACTAAGACCACTCTTGAGATGATTCACAACTACCTGAACGGCGATTCCACGGTTGACCTGTCCGCCCTGAAGGCCGCGATTGATGCCGAGTGGGAAAAGACCACCGCTAAGGCCAAGGCCAATGCCGACTCTTACGCGGAAGCTTTCAATGTTCTGATGGGCGTTGCTGGCACTGAGCCGCACACCGTCAAGGAACTGTTCGCCATGACTGACGCGTGGCCTGAGGGCTTCACCCCTTCCAAGCTTCAGTACGCTATCACCCGCATGTGGACTGACACTTTCGAGAAGATTGAGAATGCTAAGTCCGCGAACCAGTACAAGCTTCGGTAAGCAAAAAGCGACTTCGGTCGCTTTTTTCTTACTCCTATTGTTAAGATTATGTTAAATTTCGGGGCCGGGCCGCATCCTTAATCAACTTTTAACTTGACTTCATTTCATTTCTGTGTTATACTATATACGAAAGGAGCGAGAGAGGATGAAAAAACAGAAACCTATCCCCACAATTTCAACTTACGAAGTTGAAAGAAAAACCCGCCGTGATTGGGGCGCGATTTCCCCAATAACCCGCCGCATCGAGAACAAGAAAAAGAATCCCAAAACCAAGCATAAAGGAAAGGAATTTGATTATGAGTAAAAAAGATTGGGAAACTGACGGTATGCACAATGGCTCCCCGATTTACTGCCCCGTTAACGCCTACGGCGATTGCCCTTACTGCGACCAGTGCAATATTTGCCACATTCATGACCCCATCGAAGATTGCAGCGATTTTGGCGCTTTCTTTGAAAGTTGGTTTGAGTGGGAATGCGCCGATGAAATGGCCGAAACTGACCCCGAGAACAGTTTCGCCGAACAAGAAATACAGTGGGCGCGGGAAAGGTACGGATATAAAGATGAGCGCGGTTAAGACCGCGCTACCTTTTTATTAAATGCGGGTTAATTTTGAAGCCCGGGCCGTAAATTTAATAAAATTTTAATAATTCAACTACTTGACAAAAATCAAAATTTATGTTATAATAGTTGTAGAAAGTTGAAAGGAGAAAAAATTAAATGAAAACTGTTTACGAATTTATCGGGATGCTTGTGCGGGCACACATTGCTTTTACTGCGACCTACGGCGAAACGACTAATGAAATCACGATTGAGTTTGTCACGATTAGTCATGACCACATGATTTTCCATTTTGACGACAAAAGCGGCGAACTGATTTTCGTGGAGTAAACAAAATCTTAACTTGACTTCCTACCCCGTCTGTGCTATACTATATGTGTAAAGAGGAAGGACACCTCCCAAACCAGAAAGGGCAATCAAATGAGTAAGGCTTCTCTGGAAACTGAAATTCGCAACCGCATTCTGGACGCTATCACCAAGACCCTGACGGAGATGTACGACACCGATGTTATGCCCGTGTCCGCGTCCGAACTGACAATTCCTGTGCTTGACAGCGAAGGTAACGAAAAGTTTGCGCTGATTAAGGTTAGCATTCCTCGCGGCACTCGCAACGGCGATGGCGGTTATGATGCCTACGATGGTTACGCCGCCGCCGAAGATTGGAAGGGCGTGCTTGCCGACCGCACCGACAAGGAAAAGGCGCGGCAGGAAAAGCGCGAACAGGCCGAAAAGGAACGCGAGCGCAAGCGCGCCGCAAAGGCCGTTGTGCGTGAACTTAATGAAAAGGGACTTGACAAGATGGTGCATGAAGAGGGCTAAAAGCCCTCTTTACTTTTGTTAAAATTATGTTAATTTTTGGGGCCGGGCTTTTTTGTTAACCAAGTCTTTACTTGACTTCCAGCACAAATTATGATATACTATAATTATTCCAAGGGGATGACGACCATCGCGCGGGCGGGTTGCCCTAATAAGGCAATAGGAAGTGAGCCGCAAAAACGTACCTCGGAGAGGACATCCCCAAAGAACACCATGCGCGTGTAGCCAAGCGGCAATGGCAACGGTCTTTTAAACCGTGTACGGTGGGTCCGACTCCCACCACGCGCACCAACGATTGTAACAGATTCTTAACTTGACAAATGTTACTGAATCTAGTATAATAGAGGCAGAAATAAGAAAGGGGTAAAATCATTATGAAAAAGTTGAGCGCATTGGAAATTTGGTTTATATGCGGAATTTTAGCCGCGCTTTTACTAGAAATTCTCTCCCTTTGCGGGATTCCGATTGATTAACAAGTTCTTAACTTGACAAGCAAGCATGAATCTGATATAATAAATACGAAAGATGAAGGAAAACATCAATAAACCAGAAAGGAATTACATCATGGAAAACATCACTATTAATAAGCATCCCGAAATCGTGCGTCAAGTTAACCTCATCAAAAAGTTCTCCAGCGACATGGGAATCGGTTGGTTCGATGAATATTATTCTTATTCTTTTGACGCCATACATTTGCATGATAATAATCAGGGGCGCCCTTGTTATATGATTGCATTAGAAGATACTGCCGACAGTGAAGGTAACCCTTACTCTTGGGCATGGTTCCTTGATACTGGGGAGAAAATGGCTTAACGCCATTTTTTATTAATTCCATGTAAAAATTCTCGCCCGGGCCGCAAAATTTACAAAACCTTTACACACAAAACACTTGACTTCTTCCGCGGTTTATGGTATTATATATGTGTTGACAGGAAAGGGAGCGAAACAGAATGAAACACATTGACCCAATTAAGGCGTGGTGGATATTTACAGGAATTGGAATCCTTCTTCTAATCATCCTCCAGCTTGCAGGAATCCCAGTTGATTAACAAACTCTTTACTTGACATCCTTTCCAATCTATGATATAATAAGGATGTCAAAGGGAAAGAAAAGCAACCCCTGTTCCCAATAAGCGATGAGCCGCAGGGAGATTAATCGGAACGAAAAGGAATAACGATTAACAAACTCTTTACTTGACATTAAGCACAAAACGTGCTATAATGTATACATCAAAGGAGATGAGTATTGTGTGGAAACAAATTCCTGACTTTCCAAACTACTCTATTTCAGATACAGGAGAAGTTAAAAATAACCAACGCAATCAACTACTTTCTATTGCTTATAATCAACGTGGATACGCTATTGTACAATTATGGAAAAATGGTAAAGGATATATGAAGCGCATACACAGATTAGTTTTAGAAGCTTTTAATCCTATCCAAAATTCCAAAGACTATGAAGTAAATCATAAAGATTGTAACATTAAAAATAACAACTTAAATAATCTTGAATGGTGTACTTCCCAGGAAAATATACATTACCGAGATAAACTTGAACATACACGTAAAAGAAAAGTTAAAGTTACTTATCCAAATGGAGCTATAGAAATTTATGATAGTGTTACAAAATGCGCAGAACATTTTGGAATTAGTGATAGAGCTATTCGAGATTATATTAAATATAATTTAAGTGACAAAAGAAAAATCCAAGCTGATTTTACCTATCTTTAACTTGACATTCTATCACTCTTGTGATATAATGTATATAGAAAGTGAAGGAACAACACTCTAAAACCAGAAAGGGTACCATTTATGAAGAAGTCCGTGTTTGAGCAGATTGTCAACCTCATCAACGACCGTCCCGTGATTGACATTGAGAACGTCCGTGCCGAAATTAACGCCGAGTGGGACGCCCTCGTTGCCAAGTCCCAGTCCAAGCGCAACATCTATGATGTTGCTAAGCCCATCGTGTTCGGTGTCCTGACTAACTCGCCCATGACCGTGAAGGAGATTTACGAGGCTTGCGCGGACACTCTCCCCGAGGGCTTCACCCAGGCGAAGGTTTCCTACGCTCTGCGTGAGTACTGGGCGGATGAAGTCGTCAAGCACGACAACGGTAAGTCCCCCAACACTTACACCGCCAAGGTGTAAGGGAAAAAGGGCGAAAGCCCTTTTCTTTTTTTATTTATCAAGTTAAAATTGCGTTAAAAATTTAGCCCGGGCAGCAAAATTTACATATACATAACAAAATAGCGATGGTCTTAAGCCATCGCCGCGTAATCATAGAACACCAACTGCCCGCGGAACCATCCCCAGTTATGCGTTTCAACATCAATCAAATTGCTATTCACAAAGTCTTGTTCTGCTTCAGTCAGTATATCTTCCCAGCCAAGTTCTATTTCATCATTGGTAGGCATCTTTACACGCGGCATGATTTCAAACTCAATCCCATTATAGAAGCACCAAGTCGGACGGCAGAACATATATCCGAAACCAGACGGAACCACTGTATTATAATAGAAAGTAACTTCATCGCGGCAACCACCAAATATCTCACAATAATTGTATTTGCTATCACCGCGTCTATCCCACTTAATCACATAGTCGGAAGTCACGACACAAAGCCGCGTAGCACCGCTCAGAAACTCAACCTTCCTATGCCGCTTCATATTGAACATATTCACAGCATAGTTAACACGCTTCACGCTCTCCCAGTTGTCAACATACTTCGCAAACTGCTTCAAAAAACTCAGTGCGCGAATCTCGTAACTGTTCTTACTTCTGCTCATTGTTTTGTCCTCCCTCACTTGATGTATATAGTATAGCACAAGCACAGCAAAAAAGCAAGTTAAGATTATGTTAAGTTACAAGGCCGGGCAAGCAAGTTTACAATTACTTAACTTGACTTCTACTTCATTATATGTTATATTATATCTATAAAGTGAAGGAAAACACCAGACAAACCAGAAAGGAATTTCAAATTGAACAAGATTAAGATTTTTATGTGCGATACCGAAACCGCGGGTTCCATTGAGAAGCCCCTTGTCTATGATATGGGCGCTATGGTCATTGACAGAAACGGAAATCAGATTGTCAATGAAACCATTAACCATGTTAACTGCGGCGTCTTCTACTATAAGAAAGACCTTATGGAAACTGCTTATTACGCAGAAAAGCTTCCCGCTTACAGAGATGAAATTTGGGATGGAGAACGCGAAGTATTTGATATTATGGAAACTCGCGAACGCGTTCATAAGCTTTTTAAGGACGAAGGAATCACTGTGGTATGTGCGCATAATGCAAGGTTCGATATTAACGCCTTGAATAACACTGTCCGAGACGCAACCAACGGCAAAGTGCGGTACTTCTTTCCTTATGGCATAGAAGTTTGGGACACTCTGAAAATGGCTCAGCAGATTCTGAAAGATATGCCCACTTACCGCAAGTTTTGCGAAGACAACGGTTTTATAACTAACCACGCGGTTCCCCGTCCCCGTTACACCGCCGAAGTTATTTACCGTTTCATAACAAAGGATACGGAATTTGAAGAAGCCCACACAGGTTTACGAGATGTTGAAATTGAAGCGCAGATTTTGGCCTATTTCATCCGTCAGCACAAGAAAATGGATAAAGTTCTGTATCACGCCAAAAAGGCGTGATACATTTTTATTAAATGTATGTTAAATTTGCGGCCCGGCCTTTATTCTTAACACAATTATAATAAAAGAAAAGAACCGACCGAAGTCGGTTCTCAGTGGAGGTCAAGCGCTCCCAACAGCGCATCCAATTCCCGCACCCGTTCAGCCTTGACCGTGCAATACATCCGCGTGATATAATAACGGTCAAGCGCATCCATCATTCGCACATTCTCACAAATAGCATACAAACGATTCATCAGTTTGTTGTTCAGTTCGTATGTACGCACTTCATAATAGCGAGTCTTCATAATGGCTTGTCCTCCCTTTCTTTTATGCTATAATTATAGCACAATTCCAACTTAGAGTCAAGTTAAAAAAACGTTAAATTGTTCGCCCGGGCGCTTCCCTTAACAAACTCTTAACTTGACACTACATGCAATTTATGATATACTTATTCCAGAAAACAGGGGAGGAAAAACAGATGACCAAGATTCAGCTTATTAGGCAGTTTGTTAAGGAACTCGCGGGAGAAAAGGTAGTTGTGCGGCCTGAAACCTTTTGGGGCGCTTGCGGGAACAAAACTGTATTGGTAGATGTTACCGCGCTTACGCCTGTCCCCAACCTTGACATGCTTCAGGAAGATAATGCCTTCCGCACCAACTTCTTGCTGCAGGGAGGCAAACAGAATCGTGACTTCTCGAATATTATTTTAATTCTGCTTCATGAAATCGGCCACTTGCACACTAACGAACAATTTGACCTGATGGAGTATCATTCACAGGTTGACGGTGCCGACACTGACGAACAATATTTTGCAATTCCCGCAGAATATGCGGCTACACAGTGGGCGATTGACTGGCTGAAAGTCCCGACTAACCGCGAGAAAGCAAAAACCCTTGAAAGGGCTATCTGGTGGGCGCGTTAACCGCGCCCTCCCTTTTGTTAAACTTGTGTAAATTTTCAAGCCCGGGCGCCAAACTTTACGCAACCTTTACACACCAAACACTTGACAGACCACCAAATTTATGCTATACTATATGTGTTCCAAGGGCAAGGGAACCAAGGAACAACGGGGCCGCCCAAAGGAGTGTGACCAATCTACTTGTCTACAGCGCGGGATAAACCTTCTGCCCCAAAGGCGAGGCCCGCTAACAAACTCTTAACTTGACTTCTTACCAACACTATGATATAATAAGGGTACAAAAGAGAGAGGAGAACAAACACTATGAAGAAGATTGTTATCAATGCTCCCTATGGCGGATTCCGTCTTGGCTCTGGTTTTGTTCAGGCTTATGGCCTTGAATCTCCATACACCGACATTGAACGGGATGACGAGGATTTGATCGCATGGGTTGAATCCCATCCCAATGATAACCCTTGTCTGCGTGTTATCACTATTCCTGATGAGGCCACCGACTATATGATTAACGAGTATGACGGCGCGGAATCTGTTCTCATGGTAATCAACGGCAAGATTGTTGGTGCTTAACAAACTCTTAACTTGACATTCTACCACAAAAGTGGTATAATGAATACACAACAGGGGAAGGAAAACCCCACAAACCAGAAAGGGATTTCATTATGAAGATGACCAAGAATGTTGCTCTGTCCACTGCTCTGACTTTCGTTCCTGCTGACCAGGCTGAGGTTCGCGAAACCATCCAGAAGATGATTGACCAGCTTTCCAAGCCTCACACTACTTCTCCCGAGGCTAAGTCCAAGGCTAACGAGAAGCGCAAGGCCGCGACCGCGGCGGCTCGTGCCGCGCTGATGGAGCAGGTTCTGCCTGTTCTGCGTGACGCTCTCACTGAGCCGATGACTGCTAAGGCTCTGTTTGAGAAGGCCAAGGATGGCCTGCCTGCCGATTTCACTGCGGCTAAGGTTCAGTACATCCTCCTGCATGAGATGGCTGACGAGGTTGTCAAGGCCGAAACCAAGGGAGAGGCTAACACCTACATCCCCAAGGTGGCCTAATACAAAGCCCTTCGGGGCTTTTCTTTTTTGCAACCTATGTTAAGGGTATGTAAAATTTCGAGCCCGGGCGCCATTCTTAACAAACCTTTAACTTGACTTCTTCCCGTATGTATGCTATAATAGTGCCAACGAAGTGAAGGAAAACACTTAAAACCGAAAGGAGCTTACTGCTATATGGATAACCGCATTAACTATCGTCTTGTTCTGGACACCGAAACCGCGAACACCATCGACCAGCCCCTCGTGTATGATATTGGCGGCATTGTCACCGATAAGCAGGGGCGTATCTATGAGTCTTTTTCGTTTGTCATTCGTGAGATTTTCGTAGGCATGGCTGATGTTATGGCAAGCGCGTACTATGCCGACAAGATGGGCGAATATCGGCAGGATATGCGCGAGGGTAAGCGCATGATGGTTAACTTCTTTACGGCGCGGCATTACATTCTCGATATGATGGACAAGTACAACATTAGCGAGGTTTGCGCTTATAACGCCAGCTTCGACCGCAACGCCCTTAACACCACTTTGCGCTATCTCACCAAGAGCAAGTATAAGTTTTTCTTCCCCGCCCGCACTGAGTTTACTTGTATCTGGAATATGGCTTGCCAGACCATTTGCCAGCGGCCTACTTACAAGGACTTCTGCGAGGAAAACTTCTTCGTGAGTAACCGCAAGGATGACCCCGACGCCAAAAACTACAGCACCAGCGCGGAAACAGTTTACCGCTATCTGACGCAAAACCCCAACTATGAGGAAGAGCACAAAGGGCTTGACGATGTTATGATTGAAAATGCAATCATGATGAAAGTTTATGCATCTCATCAGGCTTTGCCCTATGGCAAGGGCATCCGCCGCAACTGTTGGCGTGATGTGGTGCGGGAGATTTAATCCTCCCGCCTTTTTTGTAAAATGTATGTTAAAAATCGGGCCCGGCCAAAATTTTTAACAATCCTTTTACTTGACTTTTTTCAAAATCTATGATATAATATTTATAGAAAGTGAGAGGAAAACCCAACCTCCCTAAAACCTCCTGTGTCGCTTGTTGGTTCTTCCTCCTCTTAATAAACTCTTAACTTGACTTCCTCTCACTTTCGTGTTATAATTACTATGTAATCAAGGGAAGGAAAACCCTTCAAACCAGAAAGGAAACAAGCCTATGCCCATTAAGACTTCTCGTGCTACCACTGATTCCGCGATTCGTTCCTACATCTTCGACCTGCTTAACATCCAGAACATCGAAGGCTTCCAGAAACTAAATGATAGGCAGTACGGTATCATTCTCAAGGATACCAACGGCAACGACCGCTATGTGCGAGTCGGCGTTATCGTCGCGGAGGAACGCGAGGACATCACCGCGCAGGAACTGATGGCCTCTGAGGTTAACGCCTATCAGGCCAAGCAGGCCGAAAAGGCCGAAAAGGCCAAGGAACGCGCGGCTAAGGCCGAGCGTGACAAAGCCGAGAGGGCGCGTAAGGCCGCCGAAAAGGCGGCCGCGAAGGCCAAGGGTGAGTAAATCACCCTTCTTTTTTTGTAAAAGTTGTGTTAAATTTTTGGCCCGGCCATCTTCTTTTACCATTTCTTAACTTGACTTCTCGCTTAAAAAGGGTTATAATATATCCAGAAAGTGACGAAAGGAGAATCCCCTATGATGATTTACATCGTCCGCACAGACTACCTTGAACATGACATCTTTGGTTGTTATCGTAGTCTCGAAGGAGCACACAACGCCATCACCAAGTTCATTAAAGTAACTAACCTCAAGTATAGTGATGAATACCTCAAGTATAGTGATGGTTACGACTACACTTACTTCGTTACTGATGGTTCCCGTGAATACTACTTTGAAATTCTGTGCGATGTATTGGAGGATTGATAAATTATGAATTGTCCGCATTGTCATACTTACATTGGTGAAGCCGAAGTTATCAACTCAGAATTCGATGAAGATACTTGTTATAACGATTATATGCGTGGACGTTGTAGCGACTGCGGGAGAACTTACACTTGGATAGAAGTGTATACCTTTAATCACATTGAGCATATAAGAGAAGTGCAGCCTGACGAGTAACCCGTCAGGTTTTTTGTTATATCCAGGTAAAGAAAAATGCCCGGGCCGCACATTTAACCATCCCATAACAAAAAAACGCCTTTTTACAGGCGTTTCACACATTCCACAACATTATACTTCGCACCTTCAGGCAGAATATCCGCCAGCTTTTTACTATCTTTAGAAGTCGGGCAGAACACAGCCAGCGCAACCCATTTATTCGCGGAGCCGCACACATAGTATTCTAATCCCGCTTGCCGCAAAGCATAATCAAAATAATTTGCTTTCTCAATGGGCAAGCTAATTTCAACCTTCCACTTAACTTCTTTATCAAACAGCCGATTAAACAGCATATTTGCGATATAAACGCCCGTGAAATTTGCCGCCGCAGTTATCGCGGCTTTACCCCACAAGGGAAGCCCTTCAGCGTTCGTGAAGAAAATCATATACACATACAGCCCATATGCAAGCGCATTAACGCAAGCACTCACGAATGTAGAACACTTCACAGTGCAAAGTGATTTTACCGTCTGAATCACCACATTCACGAAGGACAGCACGCAATACAGAATCAGAAAGTTAATGCTCATAATCGGTTCTCCTCTCTCTTTCTTGACTATATTATACTACAACTGCGGCCGCGCGTCAAGTTAAGAATATGTAAATTTCTATGCCTGGGCGTTTATCTTAATAAATGCATAACAAAAGTGCGGCCTTATGTCCGCACCAGTCGCCGCACCACTTCGACTGTATAACTATTATCTAAAAGCATAAGCGTTCTTTGGTTATCACTAATAAAATACTTCTGCTTGCGGTCTTCTGCTTCTATTTCCATAAGCCGTTTTGCTTCAACAATGGCATCCCGTTCATACTTAAACGCCGCGGCAACAAACACATCCCCATCATCCGTAAATTCAACAACAATCCAAACATCCATACTTCATATCTCCTTTCCCTTTTCACTTATATTATATCATACCCTATGTAAGAAGTCAAGTTAATAGTTCGTAAAGAAATCTGCCCGGGCCCCAAATTTAACAAAAGTCAAACATTCCCCGCCTCAATTCTTAACATTCATATGGTATAATATCGGGGGCACCTTCAGTTAGTTATACCTAACCCAAGTTAGTCGCGGCTAACTTTAACGCATTAAAGCGCTAAATTATACCCAGCCACTCACAATTATTTGACTCCAAGTAAAATTTATGTTATAATTATATTACAAAAGGTAAGGAAGGAAAGAAATTTCTGTTGGGGAAAATGAAATTTTGTATTAAAAAAGTGTTAAAATTAGGCCTGAAATCAACCAAATTTACTTCCAAAAATTTTTCTCTTCCTTACCATCTGTCAAAAAATTTTTTAAAATTAAATTTTGGCCCGCAGGAGCTGGAAAAGCTGCTAGGAGCTGGAAAAGCTGCAATTAAAGGAGCTGGGAGCTGGAGCTGGGCCGTGAGGAGCTGGAAAGTCAATTTTCTTCCATAAGCTGCTGTTTGGCTGCGACGAGCTGCAAAAAACCTTCTTCTTCTCTGATTGCTACATCATGCCATTCTCCAGTAATATAATAAGCTTTTTGTTGCTTGCCATCTATATTTTTTCGTTTTGATTCTACAGTATAACCAATCGTAGGTAAAAAATCTTTTAATTTATTCCATGTCATTACACGATTTCTATTATTTTTATCTAATTCGCTGATATTAAGCTGCTCTGCTAATTCACGGCACTTATCGAGAGACAGCCATTTATTTAAATATTCTTCTGCAATTGGAGGAGCTAGGACTTTTAAATGACGCTGGTAAGGGAAAACTTGCCGCGCGGCTTGAATGCGGTCCGCTTCAAGACAAGAATCAATAATGACATTATCAAAACGTGGGTCACGAATTGTGATACCGCGCTGTAAAGCTTTATTAACAATTACAAAATCATATTTGGGTGAGACAAAACCAGTAGTTTGAATGCGCGCCAACTCTTCTTTTTGCTCAGCTGTTAATGGATAATCTTCATTATTATCAGAATGTAATTCAATTGCATTAAAGCCTACATCATTTAGCATATTGACCAAGCATTGATTAGGCCGGATAAATGGTGAATAGCACCAATAGCCTTTTCCAGGTATAGGCACCAGCTTTAAACAATGCTCTTTTAAATTATAAAAATAAATATCTTCCGCGGCTCGATAATTTGCTTCTAATTTTCCTTGATAACTAGTAGCTACTAATGATTGGTAATAATGATATGCGCGCTCTGGAGAAGCTGAAAGCCCAATGCACATAATGCGGCTTTCATTAACAATTTTTTCCCACGCGCCTAATAATACTAATGGCATATATTCTTTTTTAGTAGAATATTTTTGAATCGTCGCTAGAATTTCTGCATTACTGCCGCGGCCAAAATCATTAGCCCTGGCTCGCACAAAAGCATTCGTAGCAAAATCAAATATACTATCGCATTCATCCCAACAAATAACATCTATTTTATCTAGCCAAGCTGGGAATTGCTTCATACATTCTTGGCCAAATTTTTGATAACACATTATTCCTATTTTATTAGGATTTTCTCCCCATTTTAAAGAAGCCCCAGTCCATAAATCATCAGCTTCAACACAATAATCACCGTATTCTTCAATAAGCTGCACTTTTAAATTATTTGTATCTACCATAAAAAGAATACGATTAGCTTGACCATCGCGCGTAAATTGCACTAAATTATTCATTGCCCAATAGGTTTTGCCTGTGCGGATGCCACAGTCAAGAATGTTGTAGTCGCCGCGGCGAAAATTTAATTTTTTCTGTTCTTGTAAATCAGTTACAGTTGTAGTAGGTAACATTTTATTACCTCCTTTTTCTTTTTTATTATACCATAAATTTTAAGAGAAGTCAAGTTTTACCTCTCATTTTTTTATGTAAAAAAATCAACTAAAAACTTTTTTATTTTCTACCATACAAGAAAAAATCAACTAATTTTTTTGAAGTAAAAATTTTTAGTTGATTTTTGTTTTTGGATAGCTGTTATAACATTGATTTATTTATGTTTTAAATTTTTATTACCTTTTTTA
>JAZQHA010000177.1:0-1527 GCA_045540315.1 Acutalibacteraceae bacterium
TCCGACTTGACTTTTTAGGCTCGTGCGCCCTTGAGGTGAAATCTGGAATGTGGTAGAATACAGGCATGGCGCGTATTCCTTCCACAGCTCCGATTGACTCTGAATCTAACCTCGACTCTCTGCTAAACGGCTACTCTGTAGAATCCGCCGATTCTTGGCTGCGTCAGCTCTTTGGCTCCTATGATGCCAGCATGCGTTCTGAGATTGAGTTAGGTATCAACAAAAACGAGAAGGAATATTTCGACTCGGCTGTACTGTTGGGGTACATTAAGGAACTCCCGCAAGCACCTCGTGTTGGTACTAATTGTCCCGTTATCGTAGCCAGCGTTCACATGAAGCATGACCTCGTGGGACGAGATTCCCGCGTGGCTCAGTTCAATTTATCCAAACGCATCATTAAGGAGGCCGTGGCTATCCCGCGCCCCGGGATTCATGGTCTGCCCGCGCAAGGTCTCTTTTTCTTCCACGATGACCATGGGCATTTCCGCCTGAGTTTGGTCTCCGGCAACGTGGAAAATAAACGCTTTGTTTTCAATTCTGCCAAGCGTCAGTCCTTCTTCGTCAATGAGGGCGGTAGCAATCCTACGATTCGCCGCCGCTTCAATACCAAAATCAAAACGCTGGCAGACCTCAAAGAAGTGTTCTCAGTAGAGGCTCTAACCAAGGCTTTCTATAAATCCCTGTTTGATTGGTATCTGTGGGCTACAGAAAAGGATAAGACTATCACTTTCCCCAATGATTTGGCTGTAGAATCCGATAATCGCGATTATCTGGAGCCCGCCGTGATTCGCCTGCTTACCCGCCTGATGTTCATCTGGTTTATCAAGCAGAAGGGACTGGTGCCGGATGAGCTGTTTGATGTAGAGAAGTTAGGTGCCTATATCAAGGATTTCGATGCTACTTCCAAGGAACAGGATAACTACTACCGGGTCATCCTACAGAATCTCTTCTTTGCCACCCTGAATTGCAAACCGGAGAAGCGTAAGTTCAAGCGCATCTACAGGGGCATGTCTCATGAGCGCGGCATCGCCACCTGCTACCGTTATGTGGATGAAATGCCGAATGAGGCCGCATTCAAGGAGCTGATGGCCAAGGTGCCGTTCCTGAATTGCGCCCTGTTTGATTGCCTCGATAAAAAGGAACGTGAGCAGGACGGTGGGCGCGAGTTGTATCTGGACGGCTTCAGCGACCGCAAGGAACGTCGCGCTCATATCCACAATGCCTTTTTCTTTGATGAGCACCAAGGACTCATCCCGCTGTTCAATCAATATGAGTTCACCGTAGACGAAAACAGCGCAACAGATACGGATGTTGCGCTCGACCCGGAATTGCTCGGTAAAGTATTCGAGAACCTGCTCGGCTCATATAACCCGGAGACGAAGGAAACCGCCCGCAAGGCCACAGGCGCATTCTACACCCCGAGAGAAATCGTCAATTACATGGTCAGGGAATCGCTGAAGAGCTATCTGCGACGCAAATGCCCCTTTGCGGATGATGCGCGTTTGGCAGACCTGTTCGATGAGACCA
>JAZQHA010000178.1:0-2251 GCA_045540315.1 Acutalibacteraceae bacterium
TGTAAGCACACCATAACGGTACGGGTTGAAAAACACACGAAAAAATGAGGCATCTCGCTGCTTGGCGAGATGCCCCATTTCATTATCTTAATGATTTTATTTGCCGCAAATCTGCTGAACGGTTGGATTCCACGGCAAATAAGCCTTCAGATCCAGGTTCTGAGAGCGTGAGTAGGCTTCAAAGATCAATTTCAGATATTTGAAGACATCCAGATTATTTAGTTTGGCCGTCTGAACGATCGTATAGAAGATCGCATTGGCTTCCGCACCGGCTGTAGATTTCGCAAACAAGCTGTTTTTGCGAATGATGGTCGACGGTCGGATGCTCTGCTCAACCGAGTTATTGCTTAACGGCAGCTCGCCAATCTCAAAGATCTGATATACACGATCCTTAAGTTTCAAGGCGTTTTTGACTGCGTCTTTCAGCTTATGCATCGGATAAGCAATCCCTTCAATAAAGCGATAGAAGGCATCCAACAGTGGTTTGACCAGTTTTCGTCGCTGCGCTTTTTTCTCAACTGGCGTTTTATACCTCAAGTTATTTTCCTTATGAAATACTCGGCTAAGCAGCTTGACGGCCTGCGTTGCCTGGGCATTATTCTTTAACGTGAGGCCTTTGACCAATTCAATAAATGGTCGGCGAATATGTATGAGACAGCTGCCAAACGTTGCTTTAGGCAGTTGCTCTTGGCCATAGCCACGATAGCCGTCACACATAACCGCTCCCGTATAATCAGGAGTCAATACGTCACTGATGACTTTTCCTGAACGAGTCGGCGCATAGTGAAAGTAGGCTATCTGATATTTTGCGAACTCCTTCGGTGTTCGCAAGGCCCAGAAATAGGACTTGCTCTTCCCGCTGTCGAGCACTTGAAAAGGAGTCTCATCCATATGAACAACTTTCTCTTGCCTCAATTGGTTGACAAGAAGGTCGCTCAATGGTTTTAAAAAACGCTTAGCACCTTTAATCACCGCATTTGCCATCTGCTTGGAATCCAATTCCAAGTGAGCTGCTTGCCACATGCGTTCCTGACGATTAAATGGCACAGCTAAATCAAATTTGTTAGCTGCGATTGCTGCCAGGATGCTGCTTGAGATATAGCTGTGATTAAACAGCGGACTCGGCGTCTTGGCGGTAACCAGCTTATCGCCACCGTTGGGATGACAATGCCGACACTTGTACGTCTTCGCATAAACGTTCCTACAAACGGTATGTGCTGGAACGTATACTGCTTCACGACTTGCCAAGCGGCGGCCAATCTGTTTCATTTCTTGATGACAGTCAGGACAAGTTTTGTCATCCAGGTCGTATTCACAGTCTTCCTGTGGCAGGCGGTCTAGATTTTCTTTCCGGCTGTTGCTTTGCTTTGGCTTAGGGTGACGACTGGGTTCTCGCTTTTCTACCGCCACATCTGAAAGTTCTTCGCTATCAGTTGCTTCAACCTGCTTCGCTTCAAACAAAGAGAGCTGATCTGGGTTCAAAGACTCATTTTTTTTTGCGAATTGGCGATGCTGTTGAAGCTGAAGGGCTACCTTCAGCTGATTGATCAGCTCGTTTTGTTGCTGAATCACCTGCAAGGCTTCTTCAAGATTCTTGGGCTGTTGTGCTTGAGCCATGGTTCGTCACCTCCTAACGCTTCTGAATGCTATTAAGCATATCAGAAACGTTAGAAAATTAACAGACTAAAATCAATATAAATGCCCAGCTGATGCGGGTTTGACTCGCTTAACAGGCAACGGAGAGATACCTTCCAAAAGCAGCGTAATTTGGCGTCGGCTTAACTGGACGGCATCATTGCGATGCCGTGGCCAGCGCAGACCACCATTTTCAAAACGTTTATAAAGCAAGATGAATCCTTCACCGTCCCAATAGAGTCCCTTAAATCGATCATTGCGTGTACCGCAGAAGAGGAATAGGGAATCATCAAACAAATCCAGATCATAGTTTTCAGCGACCACTGCCGCTAAGCCATCAATACCTTTGCGCAGATCGGTTTTGCCGCAGACGATAAAAACATGCTTCGGCTGGGTCCAATTAACTAGCATGATCAACGAGGAGTTTAATCAGATTTTCGATCATTGCAGGATCAGCGCCCTGGTAGATGTTAAGCCGTACCTTCTGAATCGAAAGTGAGGCTACCAGCACGCGCCGGTTAGTCTTGCGGTCGTTTGAAGTGGCGCTGACTTCAACGATTTCATTTTGAGCCATCAAAAAGACCTCCTATATGAGTTTCCTCAAGTATAGAAGGTC
>JAZQHA010000179.1:0-2431 GCA_045540315.1 Acutalibacteraceae bacterium
TCGTTCACGACATTACCCTGGCGTGAGGTCGTGCGAGCGGTCGGACGGCTGAGCACATCGTAGGTGTATTCACGCTGCGCCACTAAAGTCGAGCCACGGTGATATGCCATGCCGGTGAGCAGGTCTCGGGTGGATTCATAGCTCTGCGTAAGCGTCATGCCATTGGGCTTGGTATGCACCTGTAGCAGATTGCAGCCTGCGTGGTAAGTGTAGCTGAAGAGCTTCTGCTCGCCGCCATTGCTTAGTCAATAATCATTTCCTATCGCAAAAATGGCTTGACCGTCCACTCTGATCATGCTATAAAAACCTCGCGCTCATCCGGAAAAACAAGAAGAAATGGCTTGTTCGTGTCAAATGAGATGTTGCATATGGTAAAACGAAAAATACACAACCCTCACATGTTGAAATACGTAATTCTCTTCTTTTTTGTGCCCGCGTTTTGTTTGCTGTCTTCCTGCGCATACCAACAGCAGCAACAATTGCCTCCGTCGAAAGCCAAGATTCATATATATGAGACAGCGGAACAATTGATGACTCAACTGCCTGTCTATGACGATGATACCCCTGTATTGTGGAGAGAAGATACCCCCGCACCTTGGAATAAAGTCAATAATATAGGACAGCTAAAAGCTGTTTTGACTCCGGAACTTTTGGGAGAGCATAGTGTCAAAAATAAAACCCATCCATTGCTTTGGCTGTATAACGCAGGAAGTGAAATAAGCTGGATTGATAATATGTATGACTTCCATGCACGGTCAGAGAAAATGAGAAGTTCATATGCGGCGCGAGATATCATTCTCGAGTATGGTTCATCGCCACAATGGTTTAACCAAGAAAATGATGAAACAATATTCCTGATACATATCAAACATGGGCTGAATGCCCAAAAGCCCGTGCGTTTTTTGTACCCCGGTGGCGGGAGTATATTAGAATATCCTTTGGTTTGGAAATTTGCTCATATAACGCCTCCTGTGATGGAGTGGTTTTTGCGCAACGGGGCTTCACCTAACCAACGCTCGCGCGATGGCAAGTTGACACCATATAAAAACTTACATTTCCGTTTTTCGCTTGATATCTCGATTGCTGTTTATGAACAATTTTGGAACAGAAGCCTTAATTATTACAGAACGCCTGAAGGTACGAGAAGAATGGAAGATTTGCTCAGACAATATGGCGCTAAGGATGTTCCGAGGAAAACAAATTAACTGTAGATTGAGATGAAGCATGATATGTTGTTTAGTAATTGTTGAGAGGAGGGGGCAACCCCTCCTCTCTCTCTCTTGGCTGTATAAGATTAAAACACGTAATTTCGTTTGCAACTGTCGTATAATTCGCTGAAAGCCTGTTTCATGGACTCTTCAGTCGTCTTCTCTTCAAACTTACCTTGCTGTCTCAGTTGGTAGAGCGCGGAAATTACGGATAATCTGACTTTGTTATAAAGAGCCTTCTTATAGAGTTCTTCACTTGTATAATTAGCTCTATTAACATCAGCCAGAGAATATGCTTTTATTTCCATACACATGTAAAGCATTAATGAGTCATGGTATGAAGTTTCTGAGAAATTAAAGACATTGGACGATTTGTGACAGTAGTCTACAGCATGCTGGAATTCGTGCATGATTGTATTCAAACTGTAACAGCCGCAAGAAACATAAACAGAGATGTGGACACTTTTTTGAATGTTTGGCAAAATCATACGTCTCCTATAGTCTCTCAGGTATAGGGGTCTTGTTCCGCCTAAGGCTCTGGAAGAGCTATCAGGAATGCGCTTTTCACAATGAATTGAATATTTACAAGGACCTTCATCCAGCTCTTCTTTTGTAAAGGTTGCTCGTATTTTTGTTATTGCTGCATTGATAGTCTTGGAACATTCTTTGCAGGATTCGTTGTGATGCGCTACAATGGTTGGATAGTTTTTGTTATCAAAAACAGACAAACCTAGAGAATCGATTTTGAAAGTATTGTTATTAGCATAACAATACAGTCCATGTCGACTTCCTAAAATACCGAGAATATCTTCCGAAATCCAGCTACCTGATGAATTGTTGTAATGCCTCCAGTTGTAGTACACGAAGCCGAGTTCTGGCTCCCACACCTCACTACTCCACTGGATGGGCTGGGTAACGGATCCGGTGGATGTTACGGAGCCGTAGGGGGAGTAGGTGTAGGTAGTGGCGATGTAGCCGGCGGAGCCGAAGACTTCGCATACGTTCTTGGTGAGGTCGAGGCCGTAGGTGTACCATGTGCCGTCCTTTTGGATGGCCAGCGGGCGGGTGGCGATGGTGTGCATCGGGTCCCATGTAATGAGCCAGAGGCAGGGATGGGCGGTGCGGGTGAGGTCGCAGCAGGCGATTTGCAGGTAGCCACGGTACAGATAGCGCTGGTGGAGCGTTACTGTGCCGTTGACGGTTACTTTCTTGAAGCTGCGGCG
>JAZQHA010000180.1:0-1773 GCA_045540315.1 Acutalibacteraceae bacterium
ATTTCAACAGTGCTTATCCAGCGCTCTCGGGGATATAGTACTCGCGCGGCACTCTCGGTTAAGAAAATCGGTGAGATTTGCGATGCAATTCACGAGGCGAATGAAAGCATCTGCGTTATTGTTGATAACTGTTACGGCGAATTCGTTGAAGAGCGTGAGCCCACGGCGGTAGGTGCCGATCTTATCGTAGGATCTCTTATCAAAAATCCGGGTGGCGGACTTGCCCCCACCGGTGGATATATCGCAGGTAAGAGCGAGTATGTAGAGCATGCGGCAATGCGCTTAACAGCACCGGGTATCGGCCGTGAATGCGGCTCTACCATGGGGCAGAATCGCCTTTTATATCAAGGCTTTTTTAGTGCTCCCCACGTTACCGCACAAGCGGTAAAGACCGCAGTTTTCTGCGCAGGTCTTTTTGAGGAATTGGGTTACAATGTTTCACCCAAAGCAGAAGAGAAACGCTATGATATAATTCAGACTATTGAGCTTCAAAATGAGACCAATGTGCGTAAATTCTGCCGTGGTATCCAGATGGGTGCTCCGGTTGATAGCTTCGTAACTCCCGAGCCTTGGGATATGCCGGGATACGACTGCCAGGTAATTATGGCGGCAGGTGCCTTCGTTCAGGGTGCTACAACAGAGCTTTCCGCCGATGCCCCCATGCGTGAGCCTTATCTTGTTTATTTACAGGGCGGACTTACCTATGAAACGGGCAGAGCAGGAATACTCCTTGCCGCAAAATGTATGAATGAATAAAAAAACACCGAATCACTTAATGCGATTCGGTGTTTTTATGTGTGATGACAAATTAGAAAAAATATTCTATAATAGAGTCAGGTAAATAAGAATATGGAGGTATGATATATGAAAAATCTAAAACTGTTTTTCTCAGCATTAACAGTAGCTTTTGGAATATTAGGCTTAACAAAGGCTCTTTCAACAGATATTACAATGCCAATAATGTTTGTTAGTTTAGCAATTACAATGTTTATAACAGCCAAAGAATACAAAGATAAACAGCAAAAAAGTACCGCAATTTATTTTTTGCTATTAGGAATATTCTTGTTGATAGTGACTGTGTATAATGTTGCTTCATTGATTTGGGGCATATAAAAGACAAATTCCAATTTGTCGGTCTGTTTGAAATGAAAAAGGCACCACGGGATTTCGCAGTCCTGTGGTGCCTTTTTCTATGTTTGTTTCCGTTATTTCGACGAAGTGATTTGATTTTGAGCCTAAAACCTTTTGCACTCTACGAAGCGTAGGTTGCGCGCGAGCGGTTTAGATTTTATACTTTCGTCAGAATCAAAAGGAGGTCTTCTCTATGGACAATTATGTGACCGCCGGTGCCATCCGGCAGCTGCGCGAGCGAAAAGGCATGACACAGGCGGCATTGGCAGCCGTGCTCGATGTAAGTCCCAAGACCGTCTCCAAGTGGGAGACTGCCAAGGGTCTTCCCGACATTTCGCTGCTCGACGCCATCGCTTCCGCACTGGATGTTTCTCTGACGGAGCTTCTTTCCGGAAGCGCAGTCATAAATCGAAACATTTCCGGAAATATGCTCCGCACCAAATTCTACTGCTGCCCGATCTGCGGCAATGTCATCCATGCGACGGGCGAGGCGGTCATAAGCTGCTGCGGCATCACGCTGCCCCCGCTTGAAGCAGAAGACTATGATGAAAGTCACGCGCTTACTATCGAACGCGTTGAGGATGAGCAAAGTCGGAGGCCAAGCGGTCTTAGGAAGACAAACTGGTAAGACAACTCCTTGGC
>JAZQHA010000181.1:0-1632 GCA_045540315.1 Acutalibacteraceae bacterium
GGATGCCTACTACGCCAAGCTCTACGGCCTGACGCGTGAGGAACTGGCCTACATCCTGGACCCCACGACCAAATATCCCACCGACTGTCCCACCGTGACATTCCCCACGCTCCAGAACAACGAGATGAAGAAGTACGGCGAATACCGCACCCAGCGCCTCGTCCTCGCCGCCTTCGACGAACTCACCCGGCAAGGTAAGTAATTCTAAATTTTAGCGGTATGAATGGTGAGGAATTAAATAATATGCGGCTGCATTATAGTGCAAAGCCAAGTGACTTTTTGGATGATTCGCTTATAGATTTCGGAACAAACATAGCAAGAAAAATTCTTCATGCCCCATCTCTCGGTGTCGCTAATTGTTTTTGTACGTGGAGCGATTTATTGGGGTTTGGCAAGTCTTTTATTTCTGAGAACTGGCAATTAAATATAAACGAGCGTAAACAAATTTGTGAGAGAATCAAGACCGCACATGACATAGTCCTTTACTATTCACATTCTCATGAGCGAATATTTATTCTGAACGATGGTGCTGCCAGAGTTTATACGATAAGCAAAGGTGAAAAGGGAATCTCTCAATTTCGATATTTAACTCATTTCATAAAAAACAGCATCCAAACCCACATGAATATCAATGGTGTAGAATATTGTAATTCTGCACCTGGATGCAGAACAGTATTAGCTTTTGGTGAATGTACACGGTACATGGATTCTTCCACTCATTTTGATGATTATGTGCTTAATTACACTAAATTCAACATAAATGAAATGAGTTCAATAGCTAAAGAGAATGGGAACTTTCAGGTTGTGTACAATCCAACAGAGTTTCAAATGAACTCAGCTTTTTCAAAGTCTTTCATTCTTGATGAGGCTGGAAGTAGTAAAGGCCTAGCAGGCTCACATTTTTATGTTGATCAATCTGTGATAGACGCAATTTTCGAATATTCGAAGATTATCGGTTGGTATGTTGAAGAACAACAAGATGGTGAACATTATAAGTTATTTGTACATTATAACAAAAATAAGGGAGAACGAATCCCCATGGGCTTTCAATTTTCCTTACCTATTCAGGTAGATACACGAGGCTGGCAGACAAGGGTATATAGGCTACAACGTTTTTATCCGGCCGATGTCCCACTGAATGAAGATTTTTATTTTGATTTAGATTGTGTTTATCAATAAAAAAAAGAAGATATGAACCTTAATAATTTCCCAATATTAATATACCAGACCACGGATGGTCTGACCAAGGTGAATGTCACCTTTGAGGAGGATACTGTCTGGCTGACTCAAGAGCAGATGGCGGAGCTGTTTCAGAAATCAAAGTCGACGATTAACTATCATATTCAGCAGGTGTATGAAGATGGAGAGCTTAATCGGGATGCCACTATGAGAAAATTCGAAAATTTCGAATTTTCTACTAAGCCGTTGAACTTCTATAATCTGGATATGGTGATTTCCGTGGGATATCGCGTCAAATCCCAACGCGGTGTTCAATTTCGTCTGTGGGCGTATGTCATCATCAAGGAATACATGCGCAAGGGCTTTGCCATGGGTGATGCCCGGTTGAAGGAGCTGGGGGGTGGCGGTTATTTCAAGGAGCTGCTGGCGCGTATTCGCGACATCCGCGCGTCG
>JAZQHA010000182.1:0-6867 GCA_045540315.1 Acutalibacteraceae bacterium
CAAATAGTCTTAATAAAGCATTAACAACTGCATGGATTTACGCTCAGACGCAGTTAGGAGATACAAAATATGCTATAGGAATAGATAAAGATAATTCTTATGCTATATTCGAAGATGAAAACAATAAGGAACGAACATTAGAAGATTTTACAAATGCCTATTTTCTAGACCAAGGAGTGAAAGAAAAATGGACTTTTCATGGCTTTAAAAAGCATACGATGTAATTCCGCCCAGTAAATTTATTCCACCTCCATGTCCAAAGTTTAATTAAACGTCATATATTTCACAGGGGTAATAATTTATCCCTGTGAAATATTGTTAATATGCTTTATGAGTGATTGTATTTATTTTCGAAAAACAACATAATTCCAATATAAGCCAAAGTATATTCATTAGGAGTAATATGGAGATAATAGGAAATGGATAGCTTTCTTCCGGCCGTTGAATTCTAGATTCAGATGCAGGCTTTCTTTTCGGCGCGGAATACCATTGGCTAATGGTGTATACATTCCGGTCAAATATAAGTTTAAGCCCATATTCTACATATATTGCTTCATCATCTGTTTTAACTTTCCTAAACCATGAGATGGAGTTTGGCAAGAGGCTATCCGGCATCAATTCTAAATTGTCTTGATATGGTATTAAGTCGCTGAATTCGTCTACTTTCCACAAAATATCATCTGTTAATGGGATGCCACCCTCAGCCATGACTCTGAACTCATCCACTTTCCACGAAGTATCAGCTGTAAAACCCGGCCCGCCCTCTGATATATTCCCCATTTCTGCAAACAAGCGTTCGGCGATTGTGGTAAGGATATTCTCGGACGGTTCTTTCTCAGCCAGTAAATAAAACCTATATTGTTCGCCGCAAAGGGCTTTTGCTAAATTAGTCGAACCGAAAAACAAAGCTTTGCTGATTCTTTCGCGTTCGGTATTATCACAGAATGCATCGTATAATGCAGGAGTATGGGGCTCTAAATCGGCATATTCCGGTAGCCATCTCAATTTATTTAATTTGCCAGCAGCTAAATCTGCGCTCTCTTTATCATGAACCTCCGCCAATATAGCATTTTGGCTTTCAAAATATTTCTCAGTTGCAATCTCCCTATGTAACCAGTGTTTCCCCAGAGCCCACGTGTTACCACAAAGTATAAAAGCCAATAGACATATTGTAAAGAACTGATTTCTACAGCGGGAGGGATAGAACTCTTTTTTTATATCATCCTCAACATGATCAGCAGAGAAAGTAATTTTCATTAAAATCATTTTAACCGTATAAAGGAAACTTCCAATTTGTGGTAATTCTTAAGCCGTCGCCCTCCTTTTGACACGAATAAGCCATTTGTAGTCCAGATGAGCGCAATGTTTTTATAGCATAAGGCAGTGTGGTGCGTCAACCCATTTTTTTTGCGCGATTTTGTATCTGTGAAATCTTCGGCCCTGCCGGTTATCCCCGTACCACCTACACCTACTCCCCCTTCGGCGAAGTCTCTGCTTCCGGCGACGTCACTCAGCCTATTCAGTGGAGTAGCGAGATGTGGGATAGCGAACTGGGGCTGGTTTACTATAATTGGAGATATTATAATACATCGGATGGTAGATGGACAAAGAGAGACAGTATCGAAGAGCTTTCCGCATTTAATTTATATGCATATAATCAAAGCAATCCTATACAAAAAATTGATGTGTTAGGTAATTGTGATTTAGTTTGTAATGAAGAACATCTAAAATGGTACAAGGATATTTCTGTTCAATTTTCATATACAAACGCGATTACTTCTATTGAATTGTGCGATAGTAAAATAGTATCAAATATAATAAAAAAAGGCATTAAAAAATGGTCTTCGCAAAAGGTAAAAGAAAACTTTGTAAAATCCGAATTGTACACAAGGTTAGAACGAGATTATGAAATTGCGCTTCAATTAATAAATGAGGGTGCTAAACAGATTTCATTGTTAGGCAAAATTATCATGGTTCCTAATGGTCTTGCTTTGAAGAATTTCGAACTAAAGGTCAATGGAAAATTTTGTTGCAAGAAAAAAGGATGTTATCGTTTTGTGAAATATGAAACAATAGGCAAAACTCAAAGTTCAGGCGTTTATTTAGCATCTCCGAATGGCCCTAGAATATTAAAAAATCATATAGATGAGTTACCTGATATTTTTTATAACGCAGCTCAAGATTTAATAAAACAAGTAAACGCAGGGTGCAATAATTGATGATATTAATACAGACTAAGCAGAAACTTATCCAAGATATGACATTTAACAACTAATATAATCATCTCACTCTTTTCGCTATAAATAAATCCACAGGGGTAAAAATATCCCTGTGGATTTTTGATGATTGTTATCGACGGCTATTATAGGTATTGATCTCAATATTTCGCAAAAAAAAGCATCACTAAGGTAATATAGTTTGCTTTGTGTGAATTTGATGATACCACAACTCAGTCAATTCATCCAAAGAAGCGGGTATTATGCCTTTTTTGCTTTCATGAAAAAAGATATCATAACGACCTCTTTTCAAAACTGTTTTGAGCTCCTCCCTATCCATTGAAAGCATTCGCCGATGCATTATCGCCTCAAATTGATGATTTGTACACGTATTGTTGCCAATGGAAAGATTTTTCTTGAAATATAACGCCGCCGCGTACGGAAGTGCCATGTCTAAAGATTCTTTTGCTGAGTCTCCACCTTCCATTGTGGAAGTGTTGATGAAATCGACAACGTTGCATACGATTCCCGCATAATCATCATCGCTATAGATATCGTGTACTATTTCCATGGGATTACCGGACCAGCATGTTGGTGCAGTGAAACTTTCCAGAAAAACTTTGATGTTATCTTGTGCGCGTTGCTGTTGCTCTTTCGAAACTTCTGCTGCATTTACTTGCTTCCATAATGGATCATGCAGTAACGTAGACAAAAACAGCTCTTCTGATGGATCCCAATTTAATTGATTGCGGATTCTGATTTTTTCATCATCCTGAGATAATCTATCTTTTAGGGCAAGAACTTCACAAATCTTTTTATCTTTCAGTAAACCATACAACATAAGCATTTTAATTTTTTCAGAGTAGTTTTTTTCTTCTTCCGTCCCCCAGCGAGCAGCATACAAACAATTACCATATACTACAGTAAGCACAAGTACCGCTGGTTTTTCTCTGTAAAAATCGTTTAAAGCCGCAGATGTGCCCCCTACAAAACAGATTTCTGTTTCAGATTCATCGCTTTTTAAATATTTTGATTGAACAAAAAAGCCGATTAACAGGCATACTATGATTACGAAAATCGATCCTAAAACAATTCTCTTTTTCATAAGGTTCTGATATAAGTAAACTTTTAATTAGTGGTTAATCTTGTCTGTCAGGTGGCAGAGTATCATTTTTTTGAAAACCGTGCAACACTTTTTATGGGAAATACAAATTTTTGCAAGTTGTAAAATCAAATGCGACACCGAAAGCCCTCCCAAATAAGTCTCCAAAGGAGCCCAAACTGCCCTAGCAGGATGGGGGGTAGGGGGAGGGGGCACATCGAGCGTAATTTTACCGGTTGAGGTTCTGACGGTTCGCGGTTTGAAACCATTACGCTGTCCATTACGGTCGGCAGAACGCTCATATTGTTCACATCCCAAGTGTGCATCTCACTGCGCTAAAAGAGCTGTATTTATCAGGGTTCGAATAGCTTCCGCAAACAAGTTTCCGCTACCTTGCGCTTCATTATTTGCGTCAGGACAGAGAAAAGGCTTGATTACAACGTCGAATATGTTAGCTTTGTCATGTTCGGTCATTGGTATTGTTTTGGTTATAGTCAAACGGACAATGCCCCAAATGGCCGAACATTTCAAGTTTCCATCGCGCCCGACCGGGACGCTGGGTGGAAACTCGATGTTCATATTTTACAGAAAGAAGTATACACCAGCCAAAATGCCAAAATATTCACGAAAGATAAAAAGAGTAAATAAAAAAACATTAATTTTTATTCTTATAACGGCAATGTATATTGCTCTTATTGTTATTCATGGCATATCAACGGCGTTAACGGTAGGTAGACTCCAATGGTATCAGTTACACGCAGTTCCCGAAGCTATAACAATTGAATTATTGTATTATGATAACCAATTTAAAACTTGCGCATTATGTTTCCTTGGCAAAGAAATCGATTTAAGTATTAACCATTATAGTATCAACGATTATAAAATTGTTGATTATAGTGATATACGCATTGATACGTCAAATGCTCTTTTATTTGTAGGTAAACGATGTATATCTATAGAGACCCTCGATTCTCACCAAGATTCCAATTATACATTTCCGTTAGTAAATTTTTCAACATTAAAAGCAGGAGAAAAAGGCAACATCACATTCGCTCCCATTTTTCAGAGGTATCTAAATAGGTTATCTTACTGATTTCCTCGCCTGAAGATAACGGAGGTTATCCTTTCCGGGGTTTACCCGGAAGTCCGAAGAAGTTGTTACTACCGATTTGGTAGCCGGTGGCTTTCCAGCTGATGTGGGTGAGGGTGGGGTAAACCTCGCCATTCCACTTGTATCCGCTATCGAGTACGTCTACCTCAATCATCGTGCCTTTGTAGATGCGTATCAACTGGTCGCCGGGTTCCAGTTTGATGTCGTTGCTTTTGGGCGTGATACTTACCGGGGCTTGGCCAGCTTTTTTCAGATTGTAGGTGGTCAGCTTGATTTCTACAACTTCGGCAGCTTCCGGTTTAGTAGGCTCAACGATGGATTCCTGTGCCGGGGCTTCGGCGGTCGGCTCCACGTCCGTCACGGGCGCGTTTAATTCTTCTGCAAGTTCGGCTTCGCGGGCTTCTTCGACTTCCTGCCACAGGGCGGCTTCGATTTCTGCATCGCTGGGTGTCTCTGCCTGAGGCTGCGTTTCTTCATCGTCCATCAGCCACGGGGGAATGACCTCTACGCGTTGAATCGCCTCGTTGGTTGACCTGCGGCGAGGTTTGCGCTCCGGGGCGCTCAGCGTGACCTTGAACAGCTTTTCCACCATTTCCCGGTGTTTGGCATGGGGTAGCGTATATTCGCCGGATATGACCAGCTCTGTGAGCGGTTTGGCAATCTTGCGGTCTTTGGTGAACGCCCCGCGTATATGCTGGCACAGGTAGGTGACTTTCTTGTTTCGCTTTTCCACGAGGGCGCGGTAGGTGGTTCCGCTGGCGCTCTTCACGCGGACTTCGATGTCTGCGCTTACCGACTTTGCTTTGCTTGTCTTCTTATTCATAAAAACAGGGGATAAAAAGTTCCTTTGTATAGTATAAGCTATTTAGTATAAATATGCAAGGTTTTTATTACTTTTTCTTTTGTGACTGTGAATAAAAATCGGATGTCTTTTTTCATTATGAGAAGATCGTCACAAAAGACTCATTTTCAAAGCTTGCAAGGCAAGCAATGTGATTTGACTGATAGACGCCGATTTTTTGCTATTTAAGCCACGAATAATCAGCCAATTGCATGTAATGTGACTGGAACCGCACGAGTCTAAGCGAGTCCTTTTGGCTGCAAAACGGGGTCAAAATGGATGCAAAATCAGCCCGGGAAGTCCGATTTGCGTTATGAGTTGCGTTTTTATAAGTCGCTGAAATCAAAGCACAAAAAAGGAGCGGTCGTTACCATTTTGTCTTGGTTACGACCGCTCCCATAATAGCCTTTTTGTGACTGTGATTTTTAGCTACTTCGACGTGTTGTGTATAAACGACTTATGAAAATTGAGGCTGTTTTCTGAAAATTACCCCGAAATTCGGTTCGACTCATAACGAGTTACAGGAATTTTCGGAAAATACTTGTTTTCAGTGCTTTGTAAAACACGTTAACATTACCTGTTTGCTTATACCTTGAACGAATTACGTTAATTATTTTTCATCTATGATGAGTAATCAATAACCATATCCCTTTCTGTGCTTGCTTCTTTCACTGGCACTTCGAATCAGGGCAGATGCCGTTCTCGGGCGCTATCTGCTGGAGCGTCTTTTCTCCTTTAATGGATTCGAGCGATACTTTCTCTTTTAGAGCGACGCGAAAGGAGCACCACAGGGGCTGTTTTAGGTTATTCGCCTCGTACATAGCAGCTGCTCCGTTATTTCTTTCTGCTCAAATCTACTGCCGATATTATCTTCCTTTACCCTGATTTAAGCCCCTTGTTATCAATCCCTCTTTACAATCGGGATATTGCTTCAACACTTCGGACATATCATATTGTGGAGGTCTTGTCTCTTGATATCTGGAATCATCACATGCCCCCTCATTCTGAGATTGAGTACATGAACAGCAAATAAAATGAACTATAATGCAAGAAACGCAGAGAAAAGCAGTAGAACGTGGCCTAATCATAGGGTTATGATACCAAATAGCAATGATTATGTCATTTTTTTTCATTGTCATCCAATGGAGCGCGATGTTTCTCAGATATTAAATTTGGAGAGCGAGCAGTAAGCTCACGATACATGGGCAAAAATCCTAAACTTATTTTTGGTGCAGCTAAATGCTAGGTTTGCTTTTCCAATGACTTAGCAAAGAAAATTCTATGTTTACGGCCGCTCTATTGGATGACAATGCATATTTTCCCATTTATTTCTATTGCGTGCTGTTTCTGCGATACATGTGCGTATTCTGGTAATATGGTGATGAGTCTATGCTGGTGAAAAATCAACCTTCCATTTTCTTTGCCCTGATTCTTGCTGTTTTGCTATCCTTTCAGAAAATCTTTGGGACACATGTGGCTCACAAGGGGGTAAAATAGAAACGCCCCCGGTGACTAGGCGGGAGCGTTTCAGGAGAATTGTTTATCAGAACTACCGTTTCCTGATGACCTCATTATAGAACTTTTCATTAAAAAGTCA
>JAZQHA010000183.1:0-3329 GCA_045540315.1 Acutalibacteraceae bacterium
AAGCCAGCGCGCCAAAGGCGCGGGGCGAAGCAGCGCGGAGCGTATAATTTCGCTCAAGAAAATGCGGAAAACCCGCTGAAATAGCGGGTTTCACAGCGTCAGCGTTATCTTGAGGCTTGAGCCTGGAGCGCGGCCGAAGCGAAGCGGGACGCGCGCTCTGATGCAGCGTAAGCGTTACCTGCAGCGCGGTCGAAGCGAAGTGGATCGCGCGCTCTGATGCAGCGTCAGCGGCGCGGCCATTAGCTGCCCGCCGAGGCGGGGCAGCGAGGACGCGCGTGTTTAAGAGCCGCGCCCGCAGCGCACCGCCAAGGCAAAGAAAAAAGCCCACGCGAGAACCCCGCGTAGGCTGAAATAAGGAATAGAATCTGATGGCATTAGGTAACACCAAAGAGGACGGTATACGCCGCGTTCTCACCCACGCGCTCTGACCTTGCGCGCTGCCTTAAGCGGCACTGTACCCGATGATTTATTATAACATTTCATTGCTTTTTTTGCAACAAAAATAACAACTTTTGGTTGTTTTTTATCATTTTTGATGATTTTTTTACACATTTTTCAAGGTTTTTTCCAAAGAGGAAACAGCAACAAGCCCGCTGATTTAGCGGGCTTGTTGCTGTTTTTGTATTGATTTTATGAGCTCTCGGGCGTGTTTGCGGGCTTTTCTGCGGGCTTTTTCTACGTCGGCGACTTCTTTATCAAGCATCAAGTAACGTCTTGTTTTTGCCCGCTCACGAGCTTCTATGTATCTAAGCCAACATCTGCAGCACATTTCATCATCGTACACTTCGGACATGCAGCAGAGGTAATGCTCCCGCTCGCTTGGACATTCATCATATAGCAGCCCGCGTAAAATGTCAAAGGGTATACTGCTCATATGTCATAGTGCCAAACGACCACTTAAATAACGCTTCTTGCATCTGCGTCCCGCATCTGCTGCAGTAGTCTTTTCTGATTTGGATTTCATCTTCTGTAACCGTTTCAAATTCCAAACCGAGAAGCTGCTTTGCTTCTTTGAAAATCCCGCCGAAGCTTATAAGCCTCAAGCTCGAAATCTGCTCTGCAAGCGCTCTGAATGCATTAAGCGGCATATTCTCGACCTCTTTGCTTTTGACGGAATATTTGAACGTTTCGAGAATTGCAGGGGTGAGGTCTTTTTCTTCTTCCGGGGACGCGCTTTTTTTGTTGTATATCTGCTGAAACTTCGTTATAGGGTCGTAATTTATGCGCAGCACTTCCCGCCAGGCTTTGCGGATTGCATATTCTCCTATTGTGGCGCCGTTTTCTACTGCCAAAATAATGTGAAAATGTGGGTGGAATGTACGCGCTTTAAAGTTGTAAGTGACCTCTACTGACCGAGCGAAACCATAAATTGCTTCTTTCCAAAGCTTGCGCTGCAGCAATCTATTCCAGGCGGCTGACATCTTTTTCACAGTCTCGTTTAAGCTTGTTATTCTGCAGTTCCTAATGGTCAGAGTAAGGAAATAATACGTATATTCCCGCTCGTTGTGTCTTTTTATGAAATCCATAATGTGCAGCATATTCGCGTACCTTTTTATTGATAATCTCCAGCCGCAAATAGGACAGAGTCTATCTCGGCAAAGGTTTGCCGTCTGAATGTGCGTATGTCCGCATTCGCATACGCGCTTTGCTAAGATTGTACTACATTCTTTCATTGCCAAACTCCTTTTTTTAAGCCCTGCAGCTTTCATTCTTTCCGCAATCCTTACGGCTGCAGCTTTCTTCTCGCGCCAGTTCTCAAAGCTGCTATCCTTGCAGCTCTCGCACCCGCTCTTGACATCGGCGGGGGTTTGTGGTATTATCTTTTTAGGCATTATAAAAAATACTCCTTTATGTATTTTTTTCCGAGAGTTCCCGCTCTCGGGTTTTTTTATATTATACTCCTTTTTTCTGCAGAAGTCAAGAGATATTGCACAACATTTCAAGCGTTTGGGGGAGCGGGGCGCCGCGCGGGTTTGCGGGCTTTTTTCGGCGCCGAATTTTCTTCAATCCTTGAATTGTTTCTAATTAGTATCAAGGGGACGCGCCCGCCGATTTTCGGCGGGTATTTTCTATGCAAAAACAGCTCATTTCCTCGCGCCTTTCCTCGCGCAAGCGCTGCGCGGCCTCGGTTGGTTTTACGGCGTACTTGTCTGTAGGTCGTACCGAATGCTGCTTTTAAGATAAAGCTTGCTGCAGCACCTTCCATAAGTGCATAAATAGCAACGTTGCGGCAGCCGCAGCGTTCACCGAACCGAGGCCGCGCAGCGCAAGCGAGGAAAGGCGCGAGGAATATAAACGTTATTTTTTATGATGCTCTGATTGATACTTGCGGAAATAACATTCTTTTGCTCTCGGGGGAGCAGAGCGATATAAGCGGCGCAAGCGCCGCCGCTCCCCCGAGAGCGGAGAGGGGCGGGGCGAAGCCGCGGCGCTTGCGCCGCGGGCGGCAAAGGGGACGCTATGCCTTTGCCACCGCAGAAACGATATTTTGTCAAGGCTGCGGCGCAGCCGCACGGAGCTTGGCCTTGATAAAATTTTCTTTTCTGTGGTACGAGGGGAAACGCCGCCCCCGCATCCTCGGGCGCCGACGAAAGCCGACAGGCCGAGCACGGCAAAAAGGGACGCAACGCGGCCCTTTTTGGCAGCGCAGCCTTGAAAAAGCCCCCGCCCGCTGCAATTATTGAGCAGCAGCGGCGCCGCATCTGCAAACCAGGCGCAGCCGCAGATACGGAGCCGCGGAAGGGAAAGCACCAGCTGCGAAGACGCACACACACAAAGGGCTTGCCACATCCGCAAAAGGGGGCTTTTTTCAAGGTTTCAATGTCGCCGCATACCGATTAATGTATCAAGGGCGTTTTCGCCCTTGATACGGCAGCAGCGCGCGCCAAATGCGCGGCATTTAATGCCGTGTGTTTGGTGACCGAAAAGCTGCTGCGCGTCTGCGCATCGAGCGCAGACAACCCCGCCTCGATGCGGGCAAATAAGAACCGGGAGCAAAGTTCCATGGACGAGATGGACACCCTGCAGAGCGGCGCGGGTTTTGAGGCGGCGGGCGAAGCCAGCGCACAAGCGCCAATGCCGCCGAAGCAAGCGCCGCGGTACTCGAGCAGCGCGGGTAAAAGGGGGCAGCGATAGCGGCGCAAGGCGCAAGCGCCCCCGTACCCGCCGCTGCGGCAGCGAAGCGGGCGAAGCCAGCGCGCCAAAGGCGCGGGGCGAAGCAGCGCGGAGCGTATAATTTCGCTCAAGAAAATGCGGAAAACCCGCTGAAATAGCGGGTTTCACAGCGTCAGCGTTATCTTGAGGCTTGAGCCTGGAGCGCGGCCGAAGCG
>JAZQHA010000184.1:0-1907 GCA_045540315.1 Acutalibacteraceae bacterium
CGAGGTATCATATGATGGGGTGGGGAGCGCGGAGAGCGGCGCAGTCAGGTGCCATGGCCGCGCTCGCGCGCGGACGGATGCCTGGGGGCTCGTCCGAGCATGGGGTACGGCGGGAGGCGGTGAAATCGAGAGCGCGGTCGGGGTGGGGAGGAAGAGAGGAGCGGTAGCTTATTTCAATTCCTTGCCCTTCTTCTGCAAATCTTTCATGCAAAGCAGGTAATCCTGCTCCACATTGCGATATGCCTCCCGGCGTATGCAAGTGTCAAAACCGATGGAATTTGTGCCTATCTCAAATTGATAGCATGCAGACTATGGATACTGCATGAATGAGAGAAGTAGCAATGTGCAAAATTTGCACATTGCTTTATCTTTCTCTGTTGAGGCCATTTGAGTACGGCTAATTGACCAGGACGATTTGCTTTATTTCTATGCTAAGAGGGAAAAATCCAGTTATCCGGAAATTTAGGGTAACTGCCACGAATGATAGCCCTGCTCCCTATGCTACGCTCCTGAGTGACCGAACGCGATATCCCACGGAAATTACCATGTCCAGATTGTAGAAGTTCAACGGCTTAGTAGAAAATTCGAAATTTTCGAATTTTCTCATGGTAGCATCTCGACTAAGCTCACCATCCTCATATACCTGTTGAATGTGATAGTTAATCGTAGACTTCGCTTTCTGAAACAGCTCCGCCATCTGATCTTGCGTCAGCCACACCGTATCCTCCTCAAAAGTAACGTCAACCTTAGTCACACCATCCGGTGTGGTGTACATCAGCAAAAAAGAATCCTGTTTATCGTAAGCCATGAATTAAAAAAGCACCCCCTGTCGGGAATTACCTCAGCCAGTCTATCACAACCACCCCTTGCAGTAAAGCCAAGGAACATAAAATCATGTAAACATACAAGAACATTACATCACGACCACCACCTGCACAGGTCTATTATTTAACTTTTCCTGATTATTGAAGAGAAAAGGATAGGCAATAGGAGGGAGAGGGTAATATAAAAATGGGCAATAAGTAGAGGTGGTGGGTTGTTTAGTGCGGGTGTTTGCTTAGAGCGAAAGTGAAGGGCGTGGCTAATGCTACGCCGATTTGCTATCGGTGGATTGCCAGCAAAAGGTTGTTTTCCGTTGCGGTTGCCGGTGGCGCAGTGTCCGGCGCTGAGGTCAGTTTCCGGGGCGCAGGAGGCCTGCGCGGAAGATGCATTCGCAGCCGACGGTGGTGATGTAGTACCGGGTGGGTTGTCTGGAGATGACAATTCCAGGGGTGTCGATGAGGTTGCGTTCAAGGGCAAGCCCAAATATGAAGTTTGTGTACGCTGTCTGCCAGGGCATGCTGCTCATGAGTTCGTGTTTTGTGAAGCGTTGGCGGAGTGCAGCCCATTGAAGCAGGGTGTTGAGGGATTTTTCAAGTTCTGTTTCTTGCTGGGTTGCCTTGCCCTGAAGGGTGGCAAGTTGTTTTTCAATTTGCTGAAGCCGACGGCGAAGGCGATGGGTGGCGAGGGTGTGTGCTGGAAGCATTTGGCCAGGGTTAAGACGGCGGATTCTGTTGAGGGCGCGGCGAAGTTTGTTTCTGATGGCTCTGAGTGTGGTCGCGATGTTGCGGCGGAAGATGATACAGAGTGTGGAGAGAGTGGCAATGGTTCCCCACTGAATGATGCCGTCGATGATGGTGCTCCAGTTTCGGGATGCGAGAAAGTCGTTGATGATTTGCATGTGGGGAGTGTAAGTGTTTCCGGTTGGATTTACAAGACGAATATGGATATGTCTGTGAACAAGCGAGGGATTATTTGACTTTTCCTGATAGCTGAATGAGAATTCATGGGCCAAAAGTTGGGGCGGCGGGTAGTTTTAGCGGGGGGCGTTCCAATCGGAGGTTTATGGGTGGCTCGTCTGGGCGGAG
>JAZQHA010000185.1:0-2030 GCA_045540315.1 Acutalibacteraceae bacterium
GAATGAAATTTTAAATTTTAGTTTAAAGTTCATTGAACAAAGTTCACAGATAAAAAGTTTTAATCGGAATGGCGATAGCCCAAAAGTATATATTGCTGATAATTCCGAAATCTTCATTGATGAAATTGTTAAGGAAATAAAATTATGCCAAGAGAAAGGGTTTCAGTCGATATGCTTAATTTGTAAAACCGAAAAAAATTCAACCTATCTATTTAATAAAATTAAACACAAACTTGATATTCAATTAATTAAAAATGGGAGCGTATCAGATTTACAAGGCGTGTTTATCTTACCAGTATATATGTCAAAGGGATTAGAATTTGATACTGTCTTAATTTGTGATGCAGATAGCCAAAACTACCATGATGAAGATGATAAAAACCTCTTATATGTTGCCTGCACAAGAGCGCTTCACAAACTTAGCTTATTTTGTGAAAATGAGGTTAGCCCGCTGATATAGATAAATTTACAATATATTGAATTGCCTAAATGCCAAACGCAGCGTAAGTGCATATGAACAAAATGATAATAATTAGACAGACCATCTTTCTCTTTTAATGGCATTAAATTGACATTACGCTCTCTATCATATATATTTGTTGCTTACTGTCAAAAACACGACAGAAAAATATAGTTTAAATTCAACGGATAAAAGAGGTAATGAACATGGGGAAATTACTACTGCTGACACTTAACGAACAAGAGGAAACAGCGATTGACAAAATCATATCGGCAATATCTGATTATATACAGATTGAACCCATGCAGATCACAACCGCTTCCGTGTTATCTTTTCCGGGACTGGAAATAAAGCAGAACCAACGCCGGGTATTTCAAGACGGGGAGGAAGTAAGCCTTACCCGCCTTGAATACAGTACCCTTGTATATCTTGCTTCCAACCCCGGCATTGTCCTCACACGGACACAAATATTTGAAGCCGTTTGGAACATGGAAAGTGAAAGCTGCCAGTCAAGCGTTGCAAATGTGATTTACAACCTGCGGAAAAAAATAGAGCCGGACAGCCGCAAGCCCATTTACATAAAAACCGTTTTAGGTATGGGCTACAAGTTTGCTTCCGGGGAATGACAACAGAATAACCGCCGCCCGTTACAGCGGCATACCATGACAGGAAATCAGAAAAGGTTTCCTGTTTTTTTGCGCCAAAAACCGCGCTGATTTTCCAGCTTTGTCGAAAAGTTTTATCAAAAAGTTTTTCAAAACTTTGCCATATTTGCATTTCTCTGCGTAGTAAGGAGTAAAGGGGGAGTTTCGCCGTTTTCTTAGAGCAAGATTCTACCACAGTACCAAATTTCGCCTACCGGCTCATTTTGTCCTATGGGAATCTTGTTGGGGTTGCCACCCCAAGCCCGCCTTTTGCGGCTTGCGCCGCTTGAAAAAATCCACCCACGAAAGGAGGTTCACAGCCATGAAAAGATACAACACGCCCCACCGAAGCCGGGTAATCAAGACACGCTTGACCGAGGAAGAATACGCCGAGTTTTCCGAGCGTGTCACCCTCTGCAAAATGAGCCAAGCCGAATTTATCCGACAAGCCCTCATTAAGTCAAGCATACGCCCGGTCATTACTGTTTCCCCGGTCAATGATGAGTTACTCTCTGCCGTTGGGAAACTCACAGCCGAATACGGGAAAATCGGCGGCAACTTAAACCAGATTGCCCGCTGTCTGAACGAGTACGGCGCACCCTATAACGCCCTCTCCCAAGAGGTACGAGCCGCCACAGCGGAGCTTGCCGCCTTGAAGTTTGAAGTCTTGCAGAAAGTAGGTGAAGCCGTTGGCAACATTCAAACATATCAGCTCTAAAAATGCCGACTATGGAGCTGCCGAGCAGTACCTAACCTTTGAACATGACGAGTTTACCATGAAGCCCACACCCTCAACCATTTTAAGGTGATCGGCGCGGCGGCGCGGGTATTGGACGGGAAACAGCGTCTTGAAGTGCTGCATGGGATTTTCCACCCGGACGGGGAACGCTTTAACTTTGCGTGGGAATGGCTACCCGCAAGCGGTC
>JAZQHA010000186.1:0-5479 GCA_045540315.1 Acutalibacteraceae bacterium
CCTCACTTTCATATATATTATAATATAACAAACGATCGTTGTCAAGAGTTCTTAAAAATTTTTTGTGCCGGGGTGTTACGCTTTAGCGGAGTAAAGCGTGACATCGGCATCAGGATTTCTGTTGTACAGATATTCATAAATCTGTTTTTCAATTTTTACATCAGCGAGCCCTGTATGCTCTTCATTAAATTCATTATTACCTGTGATATACCTGTAAATAATTTCAGCAGTCAAGCGAGGACGAGGAGTTTCATGTTTCGTCATATAGTTATTTTCCTTACACCATGAGATATATTCATCATCATGACCCAGAACCTGACGCGCTATTTTCAAGGTGTCACAAATTTCAATACCATAAGGGAAGAAATACCTGACTTTATTGTTCGACAAAACGCGACAAGTATTGTTCAAGGCTCTAACATCAAAGGCGGCATTATGTGCGAAAATGCGCTTAATTTTTCCCTCTTTATACATCCGATAGATCGTTCTACGGAGGGCGAAGAAATCTTCTACGAACCGCTTGCTTTGCCAAATGTCCTCATCATACAAAGGAATTTTATCGGCGAAATATGCTTGTGCCATCAGTTCGGGCATTTTGTAGAATGTTTCATAAATAACTTTGTTCATCGTGTTCTGACCGTCTGCGCATTCTGCGCCGAAGTCGTATACAATAGGCTCGTCAATGCTTCCCGCAGTTTCGGTATCAACAAAGAGGTCGTTAGAATTGTCCATATTTTTAGTATCCTTTCTGGTTTCTTGTAGTGTTTTCCTTCACTTGATGGATACATTATACTACCATTATTTCATTCTGTCAAGTATTTTTTTAAATAAAAATAGCAACAATTATGCTCATGTATGAGGTGTTTTCGTCGGCGGCGCGCCGGAGGAGTTAGTGGAGACTAACTCCTTAGATTTCAACTATATTATTTTGAGTTAGCGTTTTTTCTTCAACCCAATAATCATGTAAATAGCGGTCATGCTTTTTATATATTTTTATAAGTTTCTCTGCTTCTGTGCGGTTAAAGCTAATTGCTTGAGGAACAGCATAGTCTCCCAAACGATAAACAATGTAGACTTTCATCTTAGTGCCCTCCTTTTATTCTCTATAATCATCATAGATTTCAATTTCATATTTTGTAGATACAATTTGCTTTGCTATATCTTTAGAAACTTGAAAAATTTTCATATATTCTTCTACTGATTCATTATACCAAAAATTATCTATAATAATTATCCCATGCCCTTCTTGTTCATGAAGTTTAATAAGGTCTTGAATAGTATTAAAAGTTTTTATCTGAGGAGTAGAATCGCTCGTCCTTGTCATAATAAAAGTCATTTTAATGCTCTCCTTTCATCCCATAAAAATACAGACCAGCAAACGCAAACCCCACAAGAGTTAAGGGAAGAAACTTGCGGTCAAACATTCCCCAAAGAATACCAACACTTAGAAATAAAATTGCGATGCTACCAATTACCTTCATTAGTTCATCCCTCACTTTCACAACTATTATAATCTATATCAGAATAAAAGTCAAGCAAAAAAATTGTTACAAAAGTATTACATTTTCGGGCCGGCGCGAAAATGACGAAAACAGTTGTACGGAGAGGCGATTTCGTTCGCCTCTCCATATCTATTAGTTATAGAAATGAATCTTCCAAGGCGCAATATACTTTGTGAAGTTAACGCCCGTAAGCTTGTCTTTAAGGAATTCAAACCAAGGAATCATACTGACGCACACCTGACCATTATCGTCATGCCATTCGACGAAGCAATGAGTAAGCTTGAACCAAAACAGTTTCATATTACTTGCCCTCCTGTTCGTTCTTCTTCTTTTCACGGGCGGCCTTGTCCCGTGCGGCCTTCTCTGCGCTCTCACGCTTCTTTTCGGCCTTCTTTTCCTGAGCGCTGTTGTACTTAGCAATTTCGCTCTCCATCAGTTCACGAGCGGTCATGTCCTCGCGCTCTTCCGCAACGATAGCGCCAAGGCGAACATAACGCTCTACGCCGTTGAGGTCAGTCAGGATAATACCATACTGACGGTCATTGACTTTGATGAAGTTACCGCCTTCAATGTCCAGTTCGTCAAACGTGATAGAGCGGAGATTAGCATCAACAACATTCTTAGTGTACTTCATACAACTATCCTTTCTGGTTTTGTTAGTGTTTTCCTTCACTTTCTGAATATATTATAGCACAAGATTTGAAGATTGTCAAGAATTTTTTTTGAATTTTTTTTGAGAGAATTAAGGTCTTGCGCAAGTGTCCTCTCTGCTTGCCACTTGCCACTCGTTAACATTCATGCTTCATCCCTCACTTTCAATAAGATTATATCACAGAATTTTTAGCTCGTCAATAGTTTACAAAAAAATTTTTTCCCTCTGTGAGATGAGGGATATTCGTCTAGTCCGCGCCGGCGGAGTTAGCATAGGCTAACTTCATCGGAGTTTCATGATGACTTCCATATATTCTTCATTAGAAAAATCTTCAATAGCATTTGTAATAATTTCTTGCGCGAAGATTAGACGCTTGAGATAAGCCATATCGTCAGGGCAGTCTGTTAAAATGTCGATCAATGCTTTATGTAAAAATGCTTTTTCTTTTCGATCTTTAACAGTCATCTTCATTATCCTCCCAAATATCCTCATAGCCATACACATCGCCTGCCCATTTGATTTCATCTTCGGCGAAACTTTCGGGAGCATCAGGATCAACATCATCGGCATTCAACCAGTCTTCCCATGATTCTCCCCAAAATACGACCCAATCATCGCAATCTTCAGAGGGATCATCGATGTGGCAAACTCCACACTGATCACAGTAAGGACAATCGCCATAAGCATTCACGGGGCAGTAAGTAAAATCGCCATTGTAAGTTCCTTTTTTCGCGTCTCTCATTTTCTTACTTTCTTTCTGTTCTCTTAGGAACAATATCATTATAACATACTTATAGCAAGTTGTCAATAGTTATTTTTGTTTTATTTCCATTTCTTTTCTAATTTTACCGCACCTAAAAATAAGGCTAAGCACTTCATCGCAAGAAAGTTTTTTGTTACGCATAATTTCAAAACAATGATTACAAACAATAAATTCATCATAGCCAACTGATTCATCAATAGTGGTTTTCTTCTTACAGATTTCGCACTTCATTTTTCTATTTCCTTTCTGTTCCCTTGGAACAATACTATTATATCATATAAGAATGATATTGTCAATAGTTTTTTTAAATTTTTTCGGGGCGATCAATCTTCCTGCTGATTCAACCGCTTGTGTGCCTGACGCCGAAGCACTTTCTTTAGGCGACGCCTACCAGGGCGAGACTGATCAACAATGTGCCTACATCCTTTGTCCAAATCCCAAGCGGCCAAATCATCATAACGCTTATAAAGACTTCTTTTCATTTTCTCTGGCACCTCCTTGATTACATATAGATTGTATCATATTTTTTAAAGGCTGTCAAGAGATTCTAAAAAAAATTTTTTCCCCTGTGGTATGAGGGGTTTCTGCTGTTCCCGTGCCGGTGAGTTAGAGAAGACTAACTGATGGTAAAAAAGAAAGCCCCGTGAAGGGCTTCCCTTTTTATGCCTTAGTGTAGGCGTTAACCTTACCCTCGGTCTTCTTGACCTCATCGGCCCAGTAAGTGCGGAGGGCATAAGCAATCTTGTTCTTTGTGAACCCATCGGGCAGATCGCCCTGACAAGCGTCCCAAATCTCGGCTACCGTGACCGCGGAGGTAGCGTCAGCAATGACACCCATCACGATGTCATGTGCGTCCGCGTACTGCGCGGCCTTCTCGGCCTTGCGGTCATCATTGCGGTGAAGATCCTTATAGACCTCAGCAAGCACGGCATCCTTGTTCTCGAAGTCGATAGTAGACAGCACAGAGTAGACGGTGTTCAGAGTAGTGTTAGTCATAATAGTTTCCTTTCTGGTTTGTTAAGGTTTTCCTTCCTCTGTTTTACATACTCATTATACCATGAGTTTGGAAGTTTGTCAAGAGGTTTTTTGAAATTTTTTTCAATTTCTTTTGCCCTTGTCTCTCGGTACTTTTATCCTTTGGAGTGCGTGACTCCTCTTATGGGATTCCCTACCTCGCATCTCCTCTTGACACTTATATTATACTGCGAATTTCAAGGGTTGTCAATAGTTTGCTAAAAAAAATTTTTAGTTAGTTGTGTCTAACCGCGCCGGCACGCATGAGGCAAATACCTCTGTAGGAGCAGAGGTATTTGCTTTACCACATTGTGGCATCCCATGCGTAGTCAATCACGCATACTTTATTATTTCTATATCCGATATTACCATCATGTAAATCATTGATATTTTCCAGTAACCAATCCGCTTCCTCTTCGGTACAATGCTCTGTCCAATCCCTGCTATAATCATTAACATGATAGACGCGGGGCATAATTGAGAAAGTCAATTCGTCAATAGTATAGACAGAAGTTTTCGCTAATAGATATCCGAATCCATCTGCGCAAGCCCTGTTATAGATTTCTTCTTCACTTTTACAGTTGCCCGCTCGGCCGTCTTGCCAATCTCCATCGGGAGTCATATCAAATTTGATAACATAGTCGGCGCGGATAATCGCAATGCGGGATACGCCATACTCATATTTAATTTTGCGCGAATGGCTCTGATTATAGTATTTAATAGCGTAGAGGAAATCTTCAAGTTGTTTACATCCCATGAAAAACTTAACCAAAGTGTGCGCGAATTTCAGTGCCCGAATCTCATAATCCTGTGCCATACTAACACCCCTTTCTTTTACATGACTATTATATCAGGAAAATAAAAGGTTGTCAATAACCTAAATGTTACAATTCTATTACAAAATGAAATTGCGCCGGCGCCAGTTAGTCGAAACTAACTGGTGCGACAAGAAAAAAGACCGCTGTTGCGGTCTTTCGGGATTACGCCCTGCGGTAAGTGTTAGGCTTACCCGCAGTCGTGACAATCTCATCCTTCCACAGATGAGACAGAGCATACTGTACACGGCCTTTCGTGATACCGCTCGGAAGCTTGCCCTCGAGTGCTTCGTACAGTTCGCCGAAAGTAATCGGCGTATCACCAAGGGTAGAGATAATCAGGTCATGAATCGAATCATATTCCTGCGCACTCTTGGCCTTGCGCTCATCGTTACGGTGAATCTCACGGTAGAGTTCATCCATCACATCGGGATTCTCATTCGCATAGTTGATAGAGGACAGAGCGGCGTAGATAGCTTCGTAAGAGGACTTCTTCATAGTGTGTTCACCTTTCTGGTTTTTAAGAGTTTTCCTTCTCTTGTTTATGTAGATAGTATATCATAATTGGATAAGATTGTCAATAGTTTTATAAAACGATTATTGATAAAAAGTAAGATGTTTAACATCTAATAATAATAGACGCATAATGCGTCCAAATAGTTTGCTCAATATGCGTCAGAATCATAATTATAACGAAATTCTTCTAAATCAGATTTAAGTTTTTCAATTTCAA
>JAZQHA010000187.1:0-2384 GCA_045540315.1 Acutalibacteraceae bacterium
GGATGGCCTGGGTGCCAATAGCAAGTGAATATTTGTTGGGGCAAATAGCATTTGAAGACCGCAACAAGGCCCTCTTACTGCTAGGTTTAAACTTTGCACCGATAATATCGTCTTTGATTTTTGGTCAATCTGCCGTGATAATTATATCTACAGCAATCCAATGTTTTTATTACTATGCTTTATATCAAATCTATAAAAAAAGAAGCGACAAAGCTGTTATGATGTTGATTTTTTCTATACTAAGTTGTGGTATGCTGATTCCCATTTTCCTTTTCGCAATTAGAAATAACGAGGTTAAAATTGAAAACAACGAGCAATAAAAATTTTTTACAGAATCAAAAACTGCGACAAGTTAGTAGTTCTACATAATGTAGATTACTTTAACTTCGTCGCAGTTTTTTTTCGAAATCTCTAATTTAAATTATTAAGCGAAACAACTAGATTATTTTCCTTTATGTTTTCTATGTCACTTTTTCGTAACGAAAAAAGTAACCAAAAACGTTTCGAGAGGGATTTCGAGTTCCCTCTCGAACTCTCCTTATAACGACCAAAGGGTTCCCCTTTGGAAACCCTTTGATACACTAAATTATTACTACATCTCAAATTTCTTCTTACTTGTAACCAAGTGTAGCATCACACCTAGAGCCAGCACAAGTACCATACCCAGGCTTGCAACCGTGCCTGTTGTGACATAGTCACCGGTTTTGACATTATTATCGTCTCCCGGAGAGTTCTCTTCCTCTGCCGGTGGCGGAGTAGGATTCTTGGCGGCCTTTTCCTCTTCCGAGAGCCTATCAATAAGCGACCAGGGGCTACACCGGTTTGTATTAACGCAAGCCCAATATGCACCGTCGATAGGCACTAATTCTTCCTCAAACTCTCCATCTTCATATTGTTTAACCAGAACCACCTCCAGCTCCTTGGCGTCAAGGCCAGGAATTACTTCAAAACAGAGCTTGAACGTATCATCGCGTGGCATCGGAATCGGCTGTCCCGCACCGTCAACAAGTGTGAGCTTGTAAGAGATAATGTGTTCTATCTCTCTGCCGTCATCTAGGTGCTCATGCGTCGTGACCACTTCAGCCAAGAGGTCCGCATCAGCAGGCAGCACACCATTCGGGTCGTACACGCGTATTCTCTGCTGTGTTCCGTTTACTGTCACTGTGGCTTCAAGATAGTTTGCCTCCTGTACATTGGTTGTGTCGGCAGCTTTAACCGTTACCACGCACGTCGCGGACTTATCACCAGCCTTCGCTGTAATCGTAGTTTGACCCGCAGCGACACCAGTGACGGTACCATCTGCTCGGACGCTTACAACTGTAGCATCGCCACTCGACCAGGTCACCGTCTTGTCCGTCGCATTATCCGGCGACACCGTTGCATTAAGCTTTTTTGTCGCACCGACTGTCAACTCTACACTCGTCGCATCGAGCGTCACCGACTCAACCGCCACAGGGCCAGGATCGCCCCCTGCATCATTTTCCTCGTAGACTGTGATAGTCAGGTAAGTATCCGGTTCCGTCGCCGTTGCATCCGTAGCCCAGCCAACGACTGCTGTTCCTGCAGCCTGGGCGCGAACGGTCACTACGCTCGGCATCTCATCCTCGATTTCGAGACTAACTACATCGCTACTTGAGCTAAACCACTTGTAACCAGCTGGGAACAAGCCGCTCGCACGTCCGGCATAAAGCACTGCGTTGTCGCCCACATACAAGCCGAACGAGGTCAATGGAACTCCGCTTTCCCCGTTGTCTTCAATCCAGAGTTCTTCATCGTTCACCGGCAGTGACTCATCACCGACTGGCACAACTTTGACCGTAATGGTGTCCACCACCTCGTCCGTATCCGTATTTGTCAAAGTAATCTTCGTAGAACCACTGGCAACACCGTTAACGACGCCTCCAGTAGTAACTGTCGCAATGCTAGTGTCCAGAGACGCCCACTGTCGATTGCTAGTGGTTAGGTCGCCCTTGCTGGGACCACTCCACCATAGTTCTTGTTCTCCACCCTCTGCTAATGTAATCTCACACCACCTGTCACCGCCACCATTTGATATGTATATGCTTTTTTCCGCAGCCCAAGAAGTAATCGGGACACCCATAAATAACATTAGAAAACATACTAGCAAAGAGCACAACTTACAAACAGTTAAATTGTGCTTTTTGCCCCCCCCTTGCTCGTGCGAGCGATTAATTTTTGAACAACATGCCTAGCCGTTTTTAAACTTACCACAAAATCAGCTCCTTAAATTTTAAATATGTCAGTGTTTGCCACTGCGATTGTATGATATCCCCTTTTTTATTTTTTGTCAACTACTTTTAATATAAATTTTTTAAAAAATCTAAAATGGCGATTATACTGGGCCGTGCTAACCTTTATCCGCG
>JAZQHA010000188.1:0-5935 GCA_045540315.1 Acutalibacteraceae bacterium
CATCGAACAAATTCTTAATTTTTTCTAAACTCGCCCAAAAACACCGATTTTTGACGATTTTTGGACATTTTCGAAAAGTTTCTTTTGCATATGAAAATAGGTGTAACAGGTGTAACAGTGTAACAAAAACCGCTGAAACTATTGTAAATACTAACGCGCGGGGAACCATTGGCTTGTGGTTCCCCGTGCAACAGCCGTGTAACAAGTGTAACAAAAAGGAGGAAATTTTATGAATATTACTAATGAGCAAGTGAAAATTTTACAAATCAATAGACAATCTTACCCCGTTGTTTCTGATATTGTTAATTGGGGTGGCTATCAAGTAACGATTCCGGCGTTTAGTCTGCTTTTCCTCGAAAAGTTTGACCGCGAAGGGCATCCTATTTATGAAACTGTGAATCTTCAATATGTTAAAACGGAAGATTTAGAAGAAGGAGGCGTTATTGAATTAGAAGCTTCTTCTAAATTGGAAGAAATTATTGAAGAATCAGAAAACAAACCTCTTACAAAATACAAATCGACAGACGAACAACCTCAACCTCGCGTTGTTCATGGTGTTCAATTCTTTAGAAACAGAATAACTGGACAGCCGTACTTCTGTGATGAGAAATTTTTTATTTCCTCGCTTCAACGGACAAAATGGGATGCTGGTGTTGGATTACACGACCAAGACTTCTATCTCGAAAAGGAAGTAAATGCTCATCTGCAAAATTTACGAAAACAATATCAAAAATCAGCCGTTCAAGGAGAAGGTGGGCTTGAAGCTTATATAGCCGAGCATCAGACTATTTTCTTGGGTAATCAAAAACCGCCGCACATTCACATTGTCTTTGCTGGTGACCGACAAAAAGACGGAAAAAGACGTCCTATGCGGATTAGCACTATTTGCAAACGTCTTCAACTTCCAGAACACTGTTTTAAGTATGTTTTTGACAACAGTAAGAGAAATGGAGATGACGGCTTTCTTGACAACATTCTTTATATTCCGCACCGTTCAAATGAGGCCGTAGAAGAAGGAAAGACAGAATATGACGACGAGTTGTTCTGGTTTTCTTTTGATTACAAGGAAGCTTTGAGAGAAAGAGAAGAAAGTTTACAGAAATATGGGTGCAAATCTTTGGGACTTCTTGAGAAGTGGACACACGATGTCATGTTCGAAGGGAAAAAACTTAAAGAGTGCGAAGAGGAAGACTGGCTTTTGTTTTCAAAACACATGAAGAAATTGAAGGAACTCCGCTCTTACTATCTTCGTGAGTACGCTCCCATCCCTTTCCCTAAATTCACTTTTTATATTGAAGCTGTGAATGCTGTCGGTGGAGAAGGGAAAAGTCTGTGTACTCGTTCACTTGCGAAGGTTCTGGCTCATCAGAAATACGGTGCCCCAATAAACGTCCCGTTTGACAAACTTTCGGATTACATTTATGTGATTGGCGATTCCAAGGTAGCGGTTCAACATTACGACGGACAACCAATTGTCATTTTTAACGATTTTAAAGCTGGCGACCTTTTAAGCGCGTTTAAAAGTCGTCGAATGGTTAAAGAGTTTTTGGAAATGTTCCAAGAAACGAAAATCAGCACCGACGTCAAATTTGGCGACGTGTGTCTTCTTCCGGAGTTTGTGATTATCAATGGTATTACATCTTACGAAGATTTTATTTATGAGCTTTCCACCGCAAAAAGCGACCGAAATGAAGAAGATATGCAAGAAGACAAAGCTCCGTTTCAGTACCACCGTCGTATTTTCAGTCGCTTGATTATCGACTTAAACGATGAACTTCTTTATACGTTGATGAACCTGGACATCCTTGAGCCTTCTGCAGAGAGAAAAGGATTTCAAACAATCAGTCGAATAAGAACAAATTTTCGGGAAATGAAAAAAAATCTTGAAATTGGAACGATGTACGAATTGGAAGACAGTCACTTCAACAAGTTGCTCTCGAATGTTGATTTGTTTATTGATAACCAAGCCCAAAAGAAAAACTACATTTCTGATGAAATGTTGTTCTACGGTCGAGAAATACCCATCCCCGAAGATTACTCCACCATTGAGGAAGCTTTAGAAGCATATCAAAACTTCAATCCAGAGTATAAGTTAGGGGCTCCTATTTACCTTCCGGATTTACCAGATTCAAGTGAAGAAGAAAATTCTGTTAAAAATACTCTTTGTAAAACTTTTGAATATACTGAATTTCCTTTGTCACAAAAGAAAACAGATTTTCTTGCAGATTACTTTGGAGATATTTTTTGCCATCTCTATTCAACTAAGACTATACATCCCGTTTACAATGAGTGTCCTGAGTACCCGGAAGAACTCTATTACGAGGCAGAAGAAAATCACAAAGAGTACATTCAGCAAACTGAAGCCGAAGCGAAACTTATTGATTCTTACCTCCGCTTTTACGAAAAGAAATATCCGAAAGGTTACGAAGCACTTCAAAAAAAATGGTCGGAAAACACTTTCAATATTTACGATTTGAAATGTTTTTTTAGCGAAGACAACTTCAAAAAATGGCAAAAGAAAGCAGAAAATAAGGCGGTATTTTTCAAAGAAATGCTTCTTTACGATGAATTAGTAGTGTTATGTTGCCGTTAAAAATTACTTTTTACGAGTGATATAACACCGCTAAAAAAGGAAGAGCCCCAAGGCTATCGAGAAATCGAGAGAGAGAAAAAAAAGGAAAGACTGCTTGCGGTCTTTTCTTTTTTTGAACGAACGAGCGAATGGACATAAGTAGCTGGAAAAAAAGGGGCAGGGGCCCCCTTTTTTTACTGCTACTTATGGGAATGAGCTCCCACTCGTAACTACCGCCCCACTTTTTTTAATCTTTTCTGCATATCTAAGCAAAAGAACAAAGAAAGCGAGGTAATATTATGAAAACATCTTTCGACAATCAACGACAGAAAAACAACATCGCCGGGGCAAATCATAACGACCGCACCATGGAAGACACGACAAGAAAAAAACGCGACCACATCGACTGGACGCGAAGTCACGAAAATAAAATCATGGTTCGAGTAGAAGGTTGGAACTTCCCCGTCAAACAAGGTCAAGGCGAATTAGCCATGCATGAGCTCGGCTACTATCGAGATACCTTCTCTCCATCCGTGGAAGCCCAAAAAGAAAAGTACCTTGCAAAGAGACAAAAGAAACGAGCCGAAGAATGCACTATTGAAAGACTGTATCAAAGCGATAAGACCGGCGTGCAGAAAACGCTTCTACAAGTCGGCAAAGAAGGCGAATATGAAGACAAGGCGAAATTCGAGAAAATGTGTTTTGAACTTGCCGACTACTTCGAAACGCAAAAAGGCGAAGACTTCCGTCACACGGTTCTCTCGCTCTCTTTTCATTACGACGAGACTTCCTTGCACTGCCATCTAAACCATGTCTATGAAGTAAAAGACAAAGACGGAAATTGGAAGCCAGCAAAAGACGACTTCTTAAAAAAAATGAATATCGAGCTCCCAGACAAGACAAAAGAAAAATCACGAAAAAATAACCGGGCACAAGTGCTCGTCGCACAAGACCGAGAGAAGTGGCAGAACATCGTCGAAGAGATTGACAAGGAAGTTTCTCTCGACCGTGTTCCAGAGAAGAAAAAGGAAAAGCAAAAAATTGACCATGAGAAAGGAAAGGCAATTCAATCAGCAAACAAGGCAATCGAAAGAGCCAACACAGCTGCAGCAGTGGCCAGCGAATACGAGGCCAAGGCAGAAGAGGCAAAAAAAGCCTACGAAGACCTTGTAATCAATCAAGAGGAAGAATACCGTGAATTTCTGGAGTATAAAGAAAACAAGGCTCTCTTGAAAAAAGAAATACAAGACGATGAGCGAACACTCTCCAAACAGAAGAAAGCAATCGAAAGGAACCGAGAAAAAATCGACTACTACTACGAAAGCATGAGTAGCCGGGGTTCTGCTGTCCAGTCTTTGCGCAAACTAAAGGACGAAGACTTCCTTTGGCAAATGATAATGCACATTATCGAGAAGGCACCTCAATTTCTCAAAGGCCTCACAAGGGTAATTGAAGGTTACCTCAAGGACTGCAATCTTTGGAAAGATTTTTCAAAAACGCAACTAGAACTGGCAAACAAATACGACCAACTCGAAAGAATCGAAAAGGAAGTAACTGCAGACCTCGCTCCGCTGTCTTCCGGTTTCGATAACCTCGATATTGATGATGACCTTGAGCTTTGAATTGCCCCCTTGGCCTAATCAATGCCCCCAGCCAAGCTTCGCTTGGGGGGATAATAAAAGAAAGCACCCTACAAAAGGTGCTTTTTTTAATGACTATGTTCGGACTTTCCTTTCTTTTGATTACATTTTTGATTACCTAGATTTTTATAAAAAAAAATAAAAGACTGCAACCTCTTGATTAACAAGGATTACAGTCTTCTTATTCTAAGCTGCTGACGGGATTTGAACCCGTGTTCGATTTCTCGTATTCCTTGTATTTTCAATGGTTTTCGCAATTTTAAGTTGATTACTTTTGATTACCTTTTAAAAACATCAAACTCTTGGATATCTGCCAGCCGAACGGCCTTTTCTTCCAGCTTCTTTCTGTCTCTGTGGTAATGCTCTTCTGTGACTTTACTATCAACATGTCCCATGAGAGTAAGCCTTAAATTCTCATCGAGATTCTCGTCACAAAGGATTGAAGCGTAGGTTTTTCTGCACTTGTTCAGCGATTTACTATAAATTCCCAGATTTTTGCAAAGCGTCCGCATTCGACTGCTGATGCAATTTTCCGTAAAACGGCACCCTTTGTCTTGCATGAAGATATACTCTCCTTCCGGGTTGAGATTTCTTAGTCGCTCATACAACCATTCACACCCTTTCGGTAACACAACGCTTCTAAATGAAGCCTCCGTTTTTGGAAAAGGTGACACTTCGTAAACGGTCTTTCCCGTTGCTTTGTCCTTGTAATTTGTTTCAGTGCCCCGAATGTTGATACAGTCTTCTTTCATATCAACATTCCGCAAAGCGACGACTTCCCCCGGCCTCATCCCCGTTAGAAACAATAACAAAATCGCCATGTTGTGCTTGTCAAGATGTTCGAGCAAGTACGTTGCCATTTTGGAAAACTCTTCTTTGTCAAAAACCTCTTCGTAGCTTTCCTTTTTTGTCTTTTTGAAAACCTTCTTTCCGATTTCCAATAGCTCAAAAACATCTCTTTCGACAGAGAACTCTATCAACTCATTTCTTCTTGCTCTGGTAAGAATCCCTCTTACCACACCCTTTAGGCCACTAAAAGCCTTGTAACTTAAATTAAAATCCACAATCTGCGCTTCTAAGAATTCAATCCAGTCCGCTTCGGACACATTCTTGATTCTCTTTTCGCCGAACTCCTTGAAGTGCCTTTTGAAGAAGTCTTCATTTCTATCCCGTGTTGCTTCGCTGATTCCGGACTTTTCATTGTTCCATTCCTCAAACAACTCCCTTACGGTAGGATTTTCCGTTTTCTGTTTGTAGTAACCAATTACCAGCTTTTCAATGTCTTCCTTCTTTTTTCTCTTCTTCTGTACCCTTCCTTTCCTTTCATCGGGCAGATAAGTCCACCAGTTCCCGTCTTTACCTTCCCATATAGCGTACGGATGCTCACTCAGTATCTTTTCATTGTTCATTTTTTCCACCAGCACCCGAACATAGTCCTCTTCAATAATACCAAAGTCACGGGCAAGGTTCAACTCTTCTCTCGATAACATGCGAAATCACGCTCCTTTCACATGTATCTGTCAAAAAGTTTTTGTCTACACCTCGAAAAAAGCCTCAAAAAAGGCCATTTCTTCGAACAAAACATCGAACAAATTCTTAATTTTTTCTAAACTCGCCCAAAAACACCGATTTTTGACGATTTTTGGACATTTTCGAAAAGTTTCTTTTGCATATGAAAATAGGTGTAACAGGTGTAACAGTGTAACAAAAACCGCTGAAACTA
>JAZQHA010000189.1:0-3053 GCA_045540315.1 Acutalibacteraceae bacterium
TAAAGAAGGAATACAATAAGAAAAAGGCCGCCTCCGGCGGCGAGGCCGCGAGCGCGGAACCTGTATCTTTTGTTGAAGGCTCCTACGAACCGGACTCCTATGAAGCATACCTCAAAGAATATTACGCTTCCTCTCCCGGTAAATGGCGGCCTTAACCTTCTATCTCTTTCACGCGCGGAGCGCGTAAAGTATTTATTACTTATCTATAATTATTTATTTATCTATTTCTCCAACCACGCATGAAGAAAATTTCGTCATTGGTGGTCAGCACTTTTTCACCGGTGACAGATGATTCGTCATCCGTGATGATTGGTCACGCGCGATTTCATCCATGACGAAGCATCGTGCCTGGTGTCACCTGTGACAAAGCATCTTTCGCGGCATCATCCATGACGAAGACAGATGAATAGGCTACCTCACCCCCTCTGCGTTTTCCAGCGCATGAGGGGCTTTTACTTTGTCACGATGTTTACTGTTGCTTTCGATCTGAATCATCGGCGGGCCGCTATTACATAAATAACTAATTTTCCTTCTTCAACCTATCTTTCAACAGAGGTGGCGGGGCCGCAATTCTTCGCGCAACTTTTCTCCAGGCAATAAAAAAGACGCAGCCCTATCTGCGTCAACTGATAAAAGCCTTGTTAGGCGGCAATCAATTTCTCTGCCAGCTTACTGTAGTCATCCATGACATGAAGGATAACGGTAGCCGCAGTGGTGATATACTCTTCAGGCATATCATGGAAATCCGCTATTCTTTCCTGGCTATCCAGAGCCAAGGCAATTTTCTGGCCCGCGACATCCAATCCTTCCCAATACAGGGAAAACAGATTCTCCAAATCAACATCGTCTCCGGTGTACTCAGCACACAAAGACTTGTCATCCAGGTAGTAGCTCACAGTGTACTCCAGCGCCCGGTTATAGAAGCTAATAAACGGGCTTTCAATCTCCAAACTGTTTAGAACACAGTCAGATAGGTCGAGGGTATTTCCGTATTCAGTAGATAAGCTAAACATAGTGAATAATCACTCCTTTTATTATTTCGTTTCAGTTGGGTTCATCCCCAACCTTGTAACATAATTATAACCTTTATTTTTGAAGAAGACAAATTTTAATCGCGCCAATCTTTCCTGAACTGATGGCGGCAACTGCTCTATCCAAGAAAAAGAGGCGAAAGACGGCTTACGTCTTCGCCTATGTGGTGTTTTTCATGTTGGTGGAACCTCACGCAGCTTTGCCCAATTCCGGGAACTGCGTCAGGAACCAGCGGCGGACATACATGTATGCGCTATTGTGCATCCGAGCCATCTGCCGCACGGCATCAAACTCTTCCACCAGTTTCGCAGAATCGCTTTGACGATGGATATAGTCCAGCATATCGTTGTAGGTAGGCATGAACTGCGGCTTGCGAGGTGCGACCGTTTTGACCTTGACGGTGAAATCCGGATGCTGCTTGGTCAGTCGGACGAGCATTTCGTATTCGGTGGAAAAGGGAACAGAGGCCCACTTCAGAAAACGACGGGACACAACCAGGGTACGGGTATCAAAGCGCACAACACAATTCGTATTCATAACTCAAATTCCTTTCTATACTTTGTCGATTAGTTGTTCTCAGAAACGTTTTTGTTCTTGGAAGCCTGGGCTTCTGCGGCCTTCTTCTCAGCCTCAGCCTTAACTTCTGCTTTGGTTTTCGGAAGGAAGAAACCCTCATCGTCAATGTCAGTCATGCTGTCATAATTCGCATAATTGTTGAGGAACCAAGCCTTCAGCTTAAGGAAGGGAGCATCCTGGATTTCAGCCCAAGTACGCATCTGCTTGTACTGCTTCATACGGGCTTCGCTATCGCGGCAGCGCATGATAGTTTTTTCCATGCGGGTGTAAGTGACAGTATCCCGCTTGTGTTCAGAAGGCTTCTTCTCCATCTGAACCATCTTCAGGTCGGGGTGGTCTTTCTGATACTGAAGCACCATCTTGTATTCAGAACTGCCGAGGCGGGAAGCCTTCTTGACAAAAGATTCGGACAGGGACAGGGTGTTGGTCATGGGGTTGTAGGAGCAGCCGCGCACACAATTCATAGTCATGGTTTTTTTCCTCCAATTTCTTTGTCGTTATGAATTAAGCAACATTGTTGGCTTCAGGGGTGATTTCTTCGGTGGGGTAATCAGCAGGGGTGACGATGATTTCGTTGTCGGAGTTATACTCAGGCATGACGTAGAAGTTCGGGAAGGTCTGACGGAACCACTTCAGCACGCGGGCGTAACTGCCGTTCTTACTGGCGGCCTCTTTGCGCATAGCTTCAAAGCGGGCCATGTAGAAGTCGCTGTTCTCAACGCAGGTGATGTACTTTTTCATCTGCTTGTAGGACGGGGGCTTGCGCTTGCCCTCCTTCTTGGCAATGGTGCGCTGAATGATTTCGTAGCCAGGGTTTTCCGTGCGGAGTTTGATGAGGATTTGGTACTCGTGAGTATCCGGGATGCTTGCCGCCTTGGCGAAGTTGCGGGTCATGATGATGCTGCGGGTGATGTGACTAACGGAGTAAGCGTTCATGGTGGGTATTACCTCGTTTCTTTTATTCAGGGCTTCGGTGTTTCCCTCACCCTGTGACTATATGATAGCAAAACAAAGTGGGAGAAATCTCCCATTCAAAACGGAAAAACGGCAAAATTTTTTAGATGTTTAACTCTAAAAAGGGAATAATTGTAAGTAAAAACTTGTCGGAAGTTGATGCTATCTTGCCGGAAGTTGCTCCTTTCTTCTTCTAACTTACTGAAAGTTCTACCCATCTGCTAAAAAGTTGAAGGCGACTTGCTGTTTCTGCAAGCCGCCTTCTCTTATAGGTTCCTGAGTACGCCCGTCTGCCGGGCCGCCACTAATACCTCGTCATCCCGTATACCGTTAAGGTACTTCTGCGTGATACCGATATTCTCATGCCCCAGCAAACGGGACAGGGAGTATATGTCCAGTCCGTTTTTTAACTGAAGGTGTGCGAATGTGTGCCTGCATGTGTGCGGCGACACCCGTATGTCTTTCCTCACATTGACCGCAGCCGCCGTTTG
>JAZQHA010000190.1:0-6300 GCA_045540315.1 Acutalibacteraceae bacterium
GATAAAGAAATTCTGCTCCTAAGTCTTCTGGATTACCACCTCCGTATAATATAGTGCCTGCGTGGCTCCATAATACTTCTTGAGGATGTCCTGGTAATGGAAAAACATATGAGCCATCAGTTACAATACTTGGCATCCATACTTCATCGCCAACTTTATATTGAGCTTCATGAGTTTCTTCACTTAATAAATTTCCATCCTCACATTCTGCCCATTGGTCCCAAACTCTATAAGTATATTTAACTGTATAAGTTTCTTCTTCTTCTTCCTCTGTATCTACATCATCAGATGTGTTTGCTAAAGCTCGAGTTGTTTGTTCAGTAACTTCTGCTTTTGCTTCTTCTATTTTAACTTCTTCCGTTTCTGTCTTTTCTACTTGTTCAATCTGAGGTTCTTCTGTATTTACAACCTCATCTTCTGCAAAAACAAATGAAATGTTAGAAAAGATAATTAGAAAAGACAAAAACAAAGCTATAATTAATTTACTCTTGTTTCTCATTTTCTTTTAGGCCCTCCGTATAACCTAATGTATACTGTCGCCGCATTTCTTCCTTAATATTCTGCAAGGCTTTTGGAAAACAGCTACCAATGAGAAACTCAAAAGAAACTTCTTTCATATTTGTATCTTTTATAATTTTATCTATTTTGTGGAGTTTTTTAGCGTCCACTTTTAAATCGTCAATCATCCTGTATCTCCCATTGATTGTCTCTCCTTACACGAATATGTTGGTTGCGGCTGCCCCGTAGTTTGAGCGTTAAATCTTTTTCTGACTCAATAAACGGGCCATCAACTAGTATATCTATTGTATTCAATATGTTCAATAATGTTTCATTTGGGTTGGCCATTAGTATACTATAAGTATAGCCTGTCCACAATGTGATAGTAATATTTGGATAAGCATGGCGCACTGCGTCAATAACTTCCCATGTCATATCTAAATTTTGTGGTGCGAGAGGCTCTCCACCCAATACTGAAAAATTACGAGTGATATTGTTGGCTGAAATGGCTTTAATTATAGTCCATTTTACATCTGGGCCATAAGGCTCTCCACCATAGAAATCCCAGGTTTCTTCGTTGAAGCACCCAGGACAATGGTGTGGGCATCCTTGTACGAAAAAGGACACACAAACACCATCGCCATTAACAACATCATTCGGTATTATTGCACTATATCTACTCATAACTTCTTACTGTGTTTAAATCGGTCTTCGACCTCTTTTTGCTTTCCATAATTGAAAGCCGTTGTATAGTTACCAGTTAAGTATCCGGTTACACGTCTGAGACGCTGGATGTCTGTTGAACCGCACTCTGGACATTCGTTTTCAATTTCGCCAGTCCAGCCGCAGTTGTTGCAAGTATCATTTGGTACGTTAATTGCAAAATATGGAACATCGCTATCCATAGCATAGGTTACAATTTGTTCAAGGGCTTTAAGATTTTTTAATACTGCGCCCTCTAATTCAACATATGTGATGCAACCTGCACTAGAGTAACCAGTTAACTGTGATTCAATGTCAATTTTATCAAATGGAGAAATCTCCTTCCAAACCGGTACATGCATTGAGTTTGTGAAGTAATCTCTGTCGCTGATATTAGGGATTATACCAAAATCTTCTCTGAACTTCTGCATTGCTGTGTAGCAGAGATTTTCAGCTGGCGTATAGTATACACCAAAGTTGAGTTTATATGTCTGCTTAAATTCAGCGCATCTATCTTTGAACAGTTGTTCAATACGCTTTGCTAGTCTCATACCTTCTTCGGTTGTATGGTCACAACCGATAAGAATTTGCAGACACTCGGCTAATCCCAGTTGCCCGATGACGATTGTTCCATGTTTTAATGCACTTCTGATGCCCTCTTCAGGTATGTATCCAGCCATAGTTCCATTTTCATACATGAACTTGGCCCCCGAGGCATCTTGGGAGCATATGTAGTTGAAGCGTTCGATAAGCATATCTTTTGCTTCGTGGATTTTTTCATCGAGCAATTCCATAAAGGAGTCTACGTCACCAGCTTCCATCGCAAGTGTTGGAAGGATAATAGTGACTGGGCAAATATTACCACGGCCGTCTTTAAGTTGACCGAAACCATTAATGTCAAAGCCATTCGCAGTGCGGCAGCCCATTGTTGAGAAATAGGTGCGCGGGTCATCGCGGTCATAGCCTGCATTACCTGACCAATCTACATTGGCATAGTTAGGATACAGACGCTTTGCCGTTGATTCCAGTGCCAACTGGAATAAATCGTAGTTTGGGGTTCCTGGTCTGTCATTTACGCCCTTCATATATTGGAAAATTCCACAAGGGAAAATCGCGGTCTTATGAAGTTTGCCGACTCCTTTAATTGACCCTTCCAGAAGAGCCTTTGTAATCATGCGGCCTTCTGGAAGTGTGCATGTACCATAGTTGATTGATGTGAAAGGTAATTGCAATGTGTTATCGTAAAGGCTTTTTATCCTTTACTTCTTATAGTTTCCTATAAGTTCAGCATACATCTTCTCCCTCGTCTTTACGTTAGGGAGTGGACACTCGTGGGTGGATTATATTTATTCACCACCTATGCGTTACGGTACCGGCGCGGCCTCGCGCAATCTGCGCCGGTTACCTCGGTATTACCTTATTTTAAATCGTAATGTGTCTTAAAAGTATCATATATATCTTTTTTTCTTGTTAAATAAACTGTTGCATCTTTATATATCCATTCTCCAAAAGTATATATATCGTCAATATTTTGAATTTTAATTTCACTTAATTGACGGTCTTTATAATCATATACTTGTGGATTAACTTTTAATTTTAAGTGTTGAGAGCAATAATTACTTAAGTCTTCCATTAATTTATGACTGCCGCAGAAACTAATACCATGTAAGAATCGTGTTCCATTTTGATGGGCCGCGATATGACCATCTCCATCTAAAATTCCACGTATTACGTGTGGCATCCATTTGTCTTCTATATTAGTTGGTAAGTAGGTTATATAACTTTTTCTTGGTACTATACCATATGTTGCTAAATCTTCAGCCATTTTATCACTGCGCGCCGCAATCTGGCCACACCCACGTCCATCTTTTGAGATTGAAGTATTTGTATTTAATACTTCTTTGAATTTAGTTAACATATATTCATCTTCTAAATCTAAGGTGATTGAAATAGAAGCCTGACGGGTTGTATCCTTAAAAACATTACCATCGCTAATTAATAATCCGATAAAATATGCTTTTTCTTCAGAATCAATTACATGAAAGAAGTCTTCTTTTAAGTTTGGACTATTAATTTTTGCTTTAGTATATTTCGGCACATCTTTTAAAATTTTACTAATTGTTGGATGGCTTAAATTAAATTTATCTTCAACCTGTTTTAAAGTCATTGGATAAGATAAATAATAATTAATTATTTCTTGTTTTAATTCATCTGTTATTACTTTTCTCATTTTCTTTTCCTCCGTTCTATATATAAGTAGATTTTAATTAACAAGAGTAAAATAAAATGAGACACATTTTCACAATTTAAAACTTAGGCTTCACCGATTTTGCCCAATTTTTTACTGACGCTCTCGCGCCAGGGAAACCATTGTGTTAATTTCCGCTTCTACTTTGAAGAGTGTTCAGATTGTGATACATTCCTTCTACGGCTTGGCGCGTTTCTTTTTCGGTCATTGATAAAGCATATTCATATGCATCTTTTGCCTGATGATACATTTTATCATTAATTGAAGTATTAATTATTTCATTTGGCGTCAAATTAATGTATTTATTCTCTTTTTCAACCCAGTTTAATGCATCACAGAAATGTTTGTAGAATGATTTACGCACATAAGGAACCATCGTCCAATCGAGGTGGGAAGCACTTACGCCTCCAAACTGTTGGAGCGATTGAAGTTGGAACAGAACAGCTACAAGCTGGAACGCTGTATTGACTGAGTTTGCTGGACGTACATCTGTTTGTCTTGTGTTAAAACCATTGGCGAGTAAGTCGTCAAATGGGACAGTAAGACAATTGTGCATACCGAGGATGTAAGCATCGAGGTCGTGGATATAAATTTCATTATTTAAATGATTGTTACGAGCCATTTTGCTTACCAGATTATCAAGTGCATATTGTTTAAATATGACTGAGTCTGCTTCACCTCTGCGGCCGCCGAATGAGTATTCGTCGACGTTTGCATTTTGATTTTGTACGTCGGATGCGGCCAGCTTAACAGCGACCTTATCCATCATATTGCTATTCCATTCACGTATACGATTACGGTCTTGTCTATAACGGATATATGCTCTTGCTACATCCTTGCGTTTAGTAGACATAAGACCGTTTTCAACTAAGTCTTGAATTTCTTCTACTGTTAGGATTTTATCATTTCCTTGCTCAATAAAATTAGCTATATTGTTTGCCTTATCTAAAGCATACGAAGAAACCTCTCCGTCGATTTGCTCGAAGGCCTTTAATATAGCGTTAACAATTTTATTTTTATTAAATTCAACTATTCTGCCATCTCTTTTCTTGATATATTGCATTATATCCCTCCTAAGCAATTAATTTATATTAAGGATTGACTTTTCCGCAGTAAATACAAGTTCCATTTTCATATTTATGCGGGCAAATGGACATAAGATATTCATTATCTTCTAAATACTTCTGTACTTCTGGTTGAAGAATGAATATTGATGGGTCCATTAATGACTGGATTTTGTGATTGTTGAAATTTATTTTCGTTCTAATCTCTTCACCTGTCATCTCTTACTTCACCTCCACGATATTCATAGAAATCTTTGAATAAGTCGTAATTGTTTTCTCTTACAAACTGAAAGATTGATTGTATCGACTCTTTTGTAAGTAAGGGTTCTTTTATTTGGTATTGTTTAATCGCTGCTTTACAATAGCTATAAAGTGTTTCAAACGGTTCTGTGTATTTGAAGAACTGTGAGTCTGCTGTTGTAACCAAATGTTGGTTGTAGCGATTGATTAGTTTCATCACCATCTTCCAATCAGAACTAATGAGCGCATTCTCATTATATATAAGTGGAAAATAAAGGCGATTACTACGTAAATTTATGATATTGCGAAAAATTCGCGGTATTGTTTCGATTGATAGGTCGGTTATTTCTACCGAAGTTTGTTTTATTGCATATGATTGTTGCGATACTTCAACCAGTTCTGGGATATAGGATTCATCGATGAGTCCTTTATGGACAAGTGAAAAATATGTACCCATTGGTTGAAGCTGAAGCCATGATATAAGGTCTTGCTTGTTGTCTACGACTATCGGATACTTTGTACCTATTCTGCGCCCGAGCGTATGAGGTATCCAATCGGTCAAGGACTCGGTTATCAATGCTCGCGCGTCTTCAACGTCATTTAAGTTATAATCATGGAAGATTACTCCATAAGCATTACTATCATGTCGAAATTGTTTTTCAAAATCATTCCATATAGTTTTGCCATCAAGAGATAAACGTATGTGTTCGGCTCGGCGCATTGTGCTTAAAGCATTAGTGCTATATCCTTTTACAGCTTTAGGTTCTATTCGACTATAAAGTGATATATCTGGCTTTATTCGTTCTATTTCTAATGGTAATGGCTTATATGTATCTCCATCAAAGGCTCGGCCGCCAAATTCGACGTTCTTACCTTTCCAAGATTGCATATATGGGTTATAAAAGTCTTGGCGTACTATAAAATTATTGTAAAGGTGTGGAGAGAAGTTGGGAGCAAGCCCAACTATCTCTCTTTTACGTTTATAGTAGGAGGATAATTTCATTAGCTCAAGATTGTAAAACGGAATTGGATAGTAAGGTAAGTCTGCATCATATAGACCATAACTCATACTTCATCACGCTCCAACTTAGTTTTAATATATCCATTGTCATCAATTGACGTGATAAGTTCTACCAAATGATGTGGAGTGTTTTTATATTTCTTTGCAATAAAGTCACTATCTCTTCTTATTCCTGTTATAATAACCTTGTTTCCTCTTGCTAACCAAGATTTTTCTACTACCTTTTTCGTTCCATCTGGACGCTTCTCAGATATTTGTCTATCATAGTGTGTGAATGCATCACCAAATATTTTGATAGTTACAACACTATCATTTGTGAGAAGCGTTACCATTTTCTTATTTTTGTCTTTGTCTAATACTGTTCCTGCAATACGACAAATTTTAAATAATGGGATTTTCTGTCCCGTTTCTTTTGACCTGAACTCATAATTGACAACTGGATTCTCCGGTAGTTCTGTAAAGTTGCTTAATCCATAAAATCCATTTTTAATATTCTTAAGTTCATGGTCATGGATATAACATGAGAT
>JAZQHA010000191.1:0-55848 GCA_045540315.1 Acutalibacteraceae bacterium
GTGGAAATGCAAGTTTTACATTTGATAAAAAAATTATACATCAGAGATTAAAATTTAAGGTTTATAATATGACCCATCTAAATCCTACGGTAATTGTAAATGAATTTGAAAATATAAACATCAACTCAAATAATAATTCTATTACTATGCTTGCAAATTGTTATGATAAAAACGGGACTTATTGTACATCAGTAAGTTTTGATTTTAAAAGTTTTTTTGCCAATATTTACTCAACAGGTAAAGAACTAAGTCTTATAAATAATGTTTTTTGCGAAGATGTCGTTTATAGTGCAAAAAATCGCTAATAAAAGAGAAGCGATAAGGTAATTCCCTGTATCACATTTAAGTTTATCGAAATGAGAACTAAGGATTAGTACCACAGAAAATAGCAAGTTATTTGTGAACCGTATTCGTATTGTTATGCTGTTATTTTTTCTGAAAGACTAATTTGATATTTAAAAATTTTTTAATAACCTTCATTCGTCAATTGAAAGGAGGTGAGCCTTCACTATACATATAAATTGGAAGGAGGTGTTTCTTTATGGAAAAGCCAGAGATTTTATGTTCAGTACATGCTCTTTGGTGTGCTAGTACTGTAAATGCGGCTTTTGCACTTGCTGGAAGTGCGGGCGGCTACGTTGTTGGTCCTGCTGTCGCTGTTTTTGTTTGTAATGCTCCTGCTGTTGGTGCATTAATGGCAGGTGGAACTGCACTATAGTAAAAAAGACTGCTTTTTGCAGTCTTTTTTATGAGTCTTTTTTGAAACATTTTCAAAAACTATAAGAAACATTAGGGCCTGTTCACATAAGAGTGTGACAGAGCAATAGAAACCTGATATGCTAGAGCGTGTCGTCAATAAAAACAGGGTGTAATAGAAATAAAAAGGTAATGGAAGCAAAAAATGAACAAAGACTTGCACCGGCACGATATAAGCGACAGTGCTTGAGAAAAGATCAGCCGCACACCATTGGAGAAGAGGGCATATGTGGAGAAAACGCAAGAGATACTCAACAATTCATAAACGGCGTATTCTGGATTTTATGCACAGGAGTTCCCTGGAGAGATAAAGGAGTTTAGGCAAATATTTTAGCGGCACTGATAGATGCCGCGGATTTTGAGTGGCTGATGATTGATGCCAACCACGTTAAAGTGCATCCCGCTGGGACTAGTGAGCAGGTGACAAACATCAAATTGTTGCAAAATTTGCAGTTAAAATTAAACGCGAGAACTAATATTATGGCAAAAAAATAGCGATGTACGCGACTTGCTCATATAGGCTCTTGACAAAAAGAGGCTAATAAGAAAATACATGCCGTTTGTGCGTCAGAGAAAAATGCTCTAAAAATCTAGCTTTCTGCAAGAAATCGGTCACAATGCTTACGAAGGCAGAAATCTCATATAAACGCTTGGAGCTAAATTTGGAAGCTGTTTGCTTATGGACTGTGCCTACGAAAAAAGAGCCCTCGTGCTTAAACGAGGGCTTATCTAAGTTGTTACGCTTGAAAAAGAATAGAAAAATACCATGGAAATATTACGGCGAACGCTACAAACGTCGTAATGAAGTTGAACGTTTTTTCTCAGCCTTAAGCGCTTTTTCAAGGGTTTTACTCGCTACGACAAGCTCGACATCATTTTTGGATCGTAACTTTGGCTTTAATTTTTGATACGATTTTTATGTGAACACGTTCTAATGTTACTAGTGGGCACTTACTACAAACTAATAAACGCAAATGGTCTGTATATAGCCAGTGAATACGACGGCCTATATTACTCTACGGATGGCAAGACCTGGACGCTATCGAATCTTCCCACTGGAACATATTCGGCTATAACAAAGGCAAACGGCATTTGGGTAACCGGTGAGTTCGGCCAAAACAACTACTGTACGAGTCTATATTATTCCACGGACGGGAAAATCTGGACACAATCCAATGTTGTTAGTGGCAGCTTCGAATTTATAGTGAATGCAAACGGTCTGTGGGTAGCTGGCAGTAACGGAAACACCATCTATAATCGCGGCCTATATTACTCGACAGACGGGAAAACATGGACGCAATCAAATGTCACTAACGAGTCCATTGTCTTTGTAGAGAACGCGAATGGGCTGTGGGTTGTCGGCAGCCGGGGAACTGGTAATTATGGCAGCAGCTGCGGCTTGTATTATTCTACAGATGGAAAGACCTGGATGCCATCCAATGTTTCGGACCAGGGTGTCACTTTCGCAGCGAATGCAAACGGTCTTTGGGTGGCCAGCGGATATGACGGTCTGTATTATTCCACAATAACAAGGGAGGCGTAAACATGGGAAGTGCAATTATTCCTCGACGAAATAAAAAGGGCGGCGTAGATGTTATCGAAAACAACGGCCGATACTGGGAGAAATCATACAGCGGTCACTACCTTTCTATGCCCACAAAAGCCAATGGTGTGTGGGTTCTTCGCTCGGCCGACTACGCTAATCCACGCGGCCTTTTATACTCAATTGATGGCATAAACTGGACGCAATCCAATGTTACGGAAGGGGCTTACTACAAGCTGATAAACGCAAATGGCTTATGGGTAGCGGCCGGCAACAGCGGCACGGGGATTTATTATCAACAGATGGTATGACCTGGGAGCAAGACAATATTACAGGCGGCTCATTTTCCTTGTTGGCCTATGAAAATGGGCTGTGGGTCACAGGTGGTGTGACTTCCGGATTCTGGTATTCGTCTGACGGGAAGACTTGGACGCAATCAAACTTTACAAGCAGCGAATCTAGCATCGGGCAGCTAAAGTATGGCGGCGGTACGTGGGTTGTCACCTCGGCGTCTCATTCAAGTTCTTGGGGTACGTACTATTCCACGGATGGCAAAACTTGGACACAATCAAACGCGACACCGGGTACGTGCGACTTTTTAGAGTATCATAACGGCGCGTGGGTTATGTCATATAGCACAAACTCGGCGATTTGGGGCTCAACTGACGGAAAAACGTGGACACAGGGCTCAGACGAGGCAAACAAGGTTGGCTCTGGAGATGTTGTATTTGGAAACGGCGTGTGGGTTGGCACCTGCGCTAACTATTCGAACAGTACGCAAACTGGTTTTTGGTATTCAACAAACGGCTTAGACTGGGTGCAATCTAACGTTACCTCTGGCTCATCGCAAGATTTGATTTACGCGAATGGTGTGTGGCTCTGCCGAAGTTCAGATGATGGAAGTTTTTACTCGGCGGATGGCAAAACGTGGGAAAGTTTAGATATCAACACTTACGCTCCGGCCTATGTAAATGGTTTGTGGATTTGCAGTTCGGGCAGTTATATATGCTACTCGAAGGACGGCAAAACATGGACACAAACAGACTGCCCATGTCAAATAATAGGATAAACAAGTTTTGCAAACGGCGTGTGGCTTAGAACGGGATATACTATTATGCCGAAGGATGCAACGGGTGTCGGAGTGTTTTACTCAACTGACGGCAAAAATTGGAATCAAGCTGATTTTTCGTTAGTAGAGCAATACGAAAGGATAGAGTTTAACCCTACATCGATTAAAAATGAAGACGGATTATGGGTTATGTTGGACCAATACGAAGGTTTATATTACTCGACGTTGACGAGGCAGATTTCAAAAAGTGCTTAAGCAGAGCAACAATTTAAAAATTCAGACGTATTAAGGAGGTTGTTTTTATGAAAGTATTTATTGGCGTAGGACATGGAGGAAGCGACCCAGGAGCAGTTAGCTACTTGGTCGAGAAAGATGTTAACTTGGTGGAAGCTTTAGCTTGCCGAGATTTTTTAGAAGCGCATGGAGTGCAAGTTTTGATGTCGCGAACAAGCGATGAAGATGACCCGTTGATAGATGAAATAAAGGAATGCAACGCGTTCAATCCAGATTTAGCGGTTGATATTCACAATAATGCCGGAGGTGGTGACGGGTTTGAATGTTTTTATCATTACAACGGTGGAACCGGTAAAACCCTAGCCCAAAACATTGAAGCTGAAGTTAAGGCAATCGGACAAAACTCGAGGGGTTGCAAAATCCGCTTAAATTCCAGCGGAACAGACTATTACGGTTTTATTCGAGAAACAGCTTGCCCGGCTGTAATTGTTGAGGGATGCTTTGTAGACAATGTGTCAGATGTTCAAATTGCGGATTCGATTGAAGAGCAAAAAGCCTTTGGCATAGCTTATGCCAAAGGTATTTTAAAAACGTTTGGAATATCAATAAAAGAAAATCCAGTTCAACCAAAGCCATCATCAAGTGCGAAATATTATGTTCAGGTTGGAGCTTACGCGCAAAAAGAAAATGCTGAAAAACCACTACAGAAAGCCAGAGATTCCGGCTTCGTGGATGCATTTATAAAGGAATTTTAAGGGTGAAAAATATGGAAAATAAAACCTTTGAAATAGCTTCGTTTGCGATTCTGATTGAAGCAATTATTACATACTTCAATCAGTTTTTTGTGCAAGAAAATTTCTGCTGGCAAATGCTTTTCAGCATAGCTCTAGGCATAGTTATTGCGGTGGCTTATAAGCTAGATTTACCGGCACATTTTAATCTAAACTCGCAGATTCCATACGTTGGCTGTGTGTTAACAGGGATTCTACTGTCGCGTGGGAATAATTACGGTGCGTCCAGGTAACTGTCAAGCATATAGCAGGTGGAAACCCAGTTCGGTAAAGTCTAACCAACTGCCGATACTTAGCCTTGGAGCAAAGATGGTGACATTTTAGTTTAAGCGTAGGCAAAGGAGCAATCGAGCCGTAATTCGAAAGAGTGTCGTTATCTTCCTTAAATGTAGAAGCTGATATCATTGTAGTGATAGCAGGCAACAATGAAATATCATTATGGTAATATAAATTCGTTTCTGCCGGGGTCAAAGTGCACGGCGAGACTGACATAAATATGCTTAGATGGACTGAAAAGATCTTGCTTGTTCCGAAATGTATGGTAGGTATAAGAATGGAATAAGTCAAGACTAACCAAACGATATGCAAGAAATCGGATCAATTCATAGTAACGAAGAGGCGAGTAATGACCGTGGAGGGAAGGGGTTGACGCAAAATTGACTTTGTGAAGAGCCGTATGCGAGCAAACTACACGTACGGTTTTGTGAGGGTAGTAATATTTATTATAGAAGCGCTCTACTCGATTTTTTAATTTATTATACAGATTAATTTCTAACATAAAAGTTACATGAAAACTTATATTTTCAATTATAAGAATTTATTAACTAAATATTTAATAATTACTTCATTTCCAGTAATAATATGAGAATTTACTAGCATGCCAGGTTTAAGAAATAATAATTTATCATTTTCAATATTTGACTCTATTTTATAATACACCTGAAGGTTTGAATTATCTGTAAAGGAATCTGGTGCTATATATGTAATTGTTCCAGAACCTCTTATAGATTTACTCGTGGAATCAGAATTAAATAAATATTCTATTTTTTGTCCAACAAATATTTCTGAAATTGATTTTTCAGGAACATATGAGACTATTTTAAACTCATTTTCATTAGATACTATATTACCTAAATCAATACTTTGTGGAATTACCTCTCCGATTGAATAATTTTTATTTAAATTTAATGTACCTTTGATTTCTGCAACAATGTGTGATTTATCAATGCAATTTAATATGGGGATTAGTTGTAGATTAAATGATACGATTTCATCATTTATTTTATCTATAATCTGATTTATAGTGGCAATATATGTGTTTTTAATTTTTAATTTTGAAGAATACAAAGCACCATTGTTTAAAGATTCTTCACGATTTCTGACTTCATTTTTATAGTTTTCAAATTGTTGATAAAAATATTTATCAATGTTTTTATTCAGCAAACAGGAATCTGATTCTATAGATTTTAACAATGCTTTATTGCAATTTAATTCATATGTCTTTTTTTCTATCTGAGTATTTAACGTCTGTTTCTGTTTCTCGTAATCAGTTGAGTCAAATTCAATAATAATATCACCAGATTTAACTATTTCTCCATTTTTATAATTAGATTTAATTATTTTTCCACCATTTAAAGAATTAACAGAATACGGTTCTAATTGAGGTTTAACCTCTCCGACAATAGATACATAAGTATCTATTCTCCAAAAGCAAGAAATGAGTATAGTTACTACAATAAGTAATATAATAACATATGTTATTATATTAAATAAAGCAGGAGTTTTTTTGTACATAACTTCTCGGCTGTCAGATAAGTCTTCTAACTTAATAATTTCAGTTTTCAATTTTATCCCCTCCAAGGCGAACGTCTATCTGATCTTTCCAAAGATTATAATAAGCTCCATTGATATTAATTAAATCTTTATGTGTTCCATTTTCTATTATTTTACCATCCTCTAAAACATAAATAGTATCACAGTTCTTAATAGTACTTAGTCTGTGTGCAATTATAATTGTAGTAATATCGTTAGATATCTCATATATAGTTTTTTCAATTGCTTTTTCTGTTATAGAGTCTAAGTTACTTGTAGCTTCATCCAAAATGAGAATGTCGGGCTTTTTTAGCAATGCTCTTGCAATAGCAATTCGTTGTTTTTGTCCGCCAGATAAATTTGATCCATTTTCATCAATTATGGTGTTATATCGGAGAGGAAGCTTTTCGATAAATTCATCTACTTTAGTTAATTTACAAATATCAATAACTTTTTCAAATGGAATAGAATTATCTCCTAGAGTAAGATTTTCTAGTATAGAACCATTAAACAGAAATACCTCTTGTGAGACATAAGATATTTTGTCTCTTAAGGAGTGAAGATCAATATCTTTTATGCTATAATTACCAAACTTGATATCACCACTTTCTAAATTATGAAAATGAATAAGTAGCTTAGCTAATGTCGTTTTACCCGAACCACTTTCACCGACTAATGCAATTTTTTCACCTTGTGGGATTGACATATTTATATCTTTTAAGACCAATTGCTGCGAACCATATCTAAAATTTAAATTAGAAATATAAATGGGTAATCTTAAGGAAATATCTTTAATTTGAGCCTGTTTATTTTCAACGTATTCAGTAGAAAGATCAAGTATTTCTTCTAATCTATTTGCAGCGACAATTGCAATTTGAAGTAGGGGTTGTAAGTTAATAAGATTTTTAATGGGGTCAAGAAAATATACAAGCAAAGCATTAAATGTAATTAGTTGACCTAAAGTAATGTTTCCGATCAAAACATCTAATGTACCAACCCAAAGAATAATAGTTCCACCGATAACAGCAATCGCATTTGTAATACTTTGTTGGCTATTTGATAAAAAACCATTGTGGAATACACTTTTTAAAAATTTTATAAAAAGTTTCTCTGTTTTATATTCAGACTTTTTTTCGCAGTTAAATGACTTAATTGTTTCTATTCCACTTATAGATTCAACTAAAAAAGAAGTAAGCTGTGAGTTTTCTTCCATAACTTTTTCATTTATACTTTTAATTGGTTTATTATATAGAAAGACAACTATGCCATATAATAAAAGCATAACCAGTGAGATAGCAAATAATTTGGGGCTTTGAATATATAATACAATTCCACCGACAACTGCCATAACGGTATCAATCATAATTGTTAAGGTGGCACTGGATATTGCATCTCTTATTTTTGATGCATCCATAAATCTGGATACAATTTCTCCAACTTTATGTGAGTCAAAGAATCGCATAGGCAATTTAAGCACATGCTGATAAAATCCTAAAATTAATGGAATATCTATCTTTTGGGTTAAGTATAGCATTAATTGATTTCTAAAAAATTCCAATAAGGTTTTTACAACATACAGACCTATGACGCCTATTGATATAACTGTTAGTGTCCGATTAAGAGAGTTCGGCACTATATTATCTACGATGACTTTAAAATAAAAAGATGTTAATATTCCCAATATTGTAATTATTATTGATGTTAAAAAGATATTTAATATTAATTTCTTTTGAGGTTTCAATAAGGAAAGGAAGCTTGAGAAAGTATTTGCACTTTTATCAAGTTTTTTAAATGTTGCAGTTGGAACAAGAATGATTAAAACACCAGTCCAAATTTTAAAAAATTCTTCAGGAGAATATTTGACCATTCCTTTTGATGGGTCAGAAACAACAATTTCTTTTTTTGTTATCTCATATATAACTATATAATGCAATAGATTTTTCTCTGTAACTACATGAGCAATAGCCGGCAAAGGAAAAGAAGAGAAAAAGGCGTTTTGGTCTCCCTTAACGCCTTTTGCTGTAAAACCCAAATTTTCTGCTGCTTTAATAATGCCATAAACGTTAGTCCCTTGATTATTTGTACACGCCATATCCCTGATTTGAGATATTGGTATTTTAAGGCCATAGTACTTAGAGATTGTGGCAAGACATGCTGCACCGCAATCTGTTATGTCATGTTGTTTTACACAATAATATTTCATTATACCCCAATCCTTTCTTTTTCATAATTTTTCTTAATAAAATTTATGAGTTCCATTTCAATTTTAGCTTCGGATTCAGGTATATAATTTTTATAAAGTCTTGAAACGTCATTGTAAATTTTATTTGCTGTGTCAGCATCTTTTTTATATATCAAGTAATATGCATACATTAATCTCTTTTTACTTATAGACATACTTGAAAGATTAATATATTTCTTTAAGTCATCAGAATAAATATCATTTATATTTAAGTTTTTTATTATACTAAGAAACATAAGTTCACATTTACATTCATTTATATAAAATAAATTTGAGCTATCTATATTATCGTTTATATATTTATAAAGATCATAAGCGGCATTAAAATCATGTTTTTCCATCAGCAATCCATATTTATTAATTAAATTGTTAATTAATAAAGGTTCGCTTAAGCTTTCATTGCTTAAATCACTCAATGCAAACCATTCTTCTGGCATTTGTGAAGGTAACGCGCCTTTAATTGACAAACTTTGGATCTTTGACTGTACGTATATTGATTTGTGTATGATATCAGATTTTTTTTGAAGACAGGCATTGTAACCATCGTTAGCGAGGCCATTAACTTTTTTGGGAATTCCATTATTTAATACAAAAAAGCAACCAACAAAAACAAAAGAATATAAAACGATATTTACATACACATTAAAACTGTTAAACACAACAAGACAAAGAACTAATAAAGAAAAAATTGCATTTAATATAATACCTCCCAATAGGTAAAGAGTATAAGATTGCTTTTGATAATCGTTTAGGAGTGGCTCCATTATGTTATACCCTAATGCTCCTGGGACAGCAGATTTCACTATGCGAATTTTGCTTTTGTTCTTTATAAATAAAAATGAAAATATTTGAAGAGCAACAAATTTGTGACGGGTCATTAATCCTCCAATTATGTGCCCTAATTCATGAATAACAGTTTGCAACAATACACTTAGTATCAAAGATATAAGTAAAGTAATTACATATAAGAATTGGTCCAATGTGGATAAATTTTTACTTAATAAAATTCTAAAAAATACATATGATGAAAATATAATTATTACAAAAGTAAGAATGCGATACAAAATTTTAAGATTTTTCATATTTTTGTCTGTCCTCAACTTTTATATCTATTTAAATATAATTGAAAGGATAATGCTATAATAATTATACCTCCATAAATAAATGAAAAAATATTTGCATAGCCAAAATAATCAAAAATATTTATTTTTCCAATTAAGTGAAACATTAGCGCGAAGGAACAACATAATATAAGCCAACAAATACAAATCAAATTTATGGAATTGTTGCATTTACAATTTTTATTTTTTATTATAATTGTCAAACCTACAAAAATTAAGGCCATCATAATAACAAAACTATTTTTAAATGCTACACAACACAATAATGATAATAAGTAAAGTATACTTATCAAAACGTTAATTGCTTTTACCACAATATTTCACCACCACTTAAAATAGACCTAACACGGCCATCAATACGATAGCCGCATTAGTAAAGTTTATATTATCTAAAAATCCTTGCAAGATTATATCCAACAGCTAAACAACCAGCAACCACAGCCAAAGGTTGACCTGAAGCAATACCGGCAACAACAGCAGCGGCTCCTCCTACAGTAGAAACTGCTGCTCCACCGTCAAATCCGCCAGAAATAACTTGCAATTCTTCCGCAGATAAATTTTGAAATTGTTTATTTTCCATGTGTTTTCCTCCTAACATATCGAAACCAATTACTATCTAGTTGAGACAACCGCTGCTACAACGCCTGCAGCAACTGCTGCACCACATACGGCTAAAGCACCAGCTGGTGACATACCCATAACAAAACCTAATGCGTAAACAATAGCTGGACCTGTACCACCTTCAGTTTCAATCATTTCATTGTTTGATAACTCACAAAAATTTTCATTTAAAGCTAAGTTCATAATTATTACCTCCCCTGAAAGGGCTTAAATTGTATAAAGTACATCTAAATAAAGATAATTTTGAAAATCCGGATGCTACAACTATCTTCAAGTGTATTATAATACAATATTTACCAAAAAGCCACAAGAATTTAAAAATTAGCTAAATGCTTATTATTGCTAATGAAGGCGTTTTATTTGTGGGTCTTATTTACAAATAACGTTTGCCATTAAAACATTGGGACAACTGATACGCTTAAATAAAATCGAAGTGTTAGAGTTTCTGCTTGCATTAGTGCCAATCTAAGTTAATTTTTTGCTTTTTTACAAAAGCGTAGATTTAAGAAATCGGGTTATGTCATAAAATAGTTTGTAAAGAGTAAGAAAAAGTAGTATAATAAAAACAGGTGATAAAAATATGGATGAAATTAAAATAAAGTGTATACATTGCGGAAGCGAAGAAGTGGTAAAAATAGGGGAACAGAGAAACGGACCCCCAAGATGTAAGTGCAAAAAGTGCCCAAAAACATTTCAAACTGAATACGTAAATAAAGGCGCACACCCAGAAACAAAAAGAATGATAATAAAGATGGCAGTAAACGGAAGCGGAATAAGAGACACTGCTAGAGTTTTATGGATAAGCAAAGATACAGTTATGAAACATTCAAAAAAACGGAAAAATCGCTTACAAGCGTTAATCCCCAATATGTGAATTTAGAAGAACCGTTGACTGTCAGATTAGAAATGGATGAAATGTGGGGGACGAGTTTACTGTAAAGAAACCCCGCGTTGGCTGTGGCATGCGATTAATCACGAAAATGGAGAGCTTATTGCGTATGTTGTAGGCTTTCGAGAACATGGTATGCTGCAACAATTACTTGAACTGCTAAATGGCTTAAATCTCAATATAGTCTCAGTTTACTCGGACAACAATTTTGCGTACCACGATGGTATTTCTCCGGAAATTCTTCAAACTGGCAAAAAGAATACGCAAAAAATCGAGCGCAAACATCTTACTTTTCGAACTCGCTTAAAACGTTTAGTTCGCAAAACTACTTGTTTTTCTAAATCTTTTCACATGTACAAAATTATGACGGACTACTCATTAACGTGATTGAATTCGGTCACACACTCTTTTATGACGCAATCGAAAATTTATATTTTTTAATTTTTTCATCGATGGAAAATACCCATCGGTGATATTTTTTTGTGTAGAAACATAGAAACGGCCCAAAACAGGCATGTTTTTACAATAAATCTCATCCAAAGCTCGACGCAGAATTTAGAAGAAAATGGTTAAAATTTAGATGTAAATAAATCAATTTAGGCAAATACACCAAAATTCATCTTTGTTTGTTGTTATTTAACATTTTGTCACACCGGATAGCATCCGGTGGCATTTCGCGCCCAAAGTATATTGTGATTTTTTGTCTTTTTTCACGCGACAAAGCTTTTATGTGAATTTGAGGAGCTGAAAAGAAGGGAATATGTAACTTTTGCAAGTATGATTCTATAAGGAAAAATGGGCTAATTTGAAACAAAAAAATCTAACCTCACACTTCTAACAATCTAACTTCCAAAAGGGTTTTGCACCCCAAATAAATAAAGCAGAGTTTTATACACGTTCAGTTACGCGTGTGTAGAACTCTGCTCTTTTATTGGGCCGAGGTGCGAAAGCTGCTTAATTGTCACCTTCCTCCGAGTTCTCGTTTGAGTACGGAGAAAAAGTTATGAGAGATTGGCTTTTTTATTACATACGTGCCCCGTAGTCGTCCGAATTGTTTGAAAAAAATCAAATAATTTGGAGGTACGGCAATGAAAAACCGTCATGAAAATATAAAAAATGAACTGGCTTACTTTTACAAAGTGATAAAAAATATGGACATAAAGGAAAACATTAAACAGTCAAAAATAAATGAACACGAAATGCCCCTTGATGAAATTTTATACGACCAATTTTCTGTTGAGGAGAACATGGACAAGCTCTTAGAAGAACGAAATTTGTTGGGCTGGATTGAACTGATTGAGAATCCAATGCTATACGAGGCAGTAAAAACGTTATCAATTGAAGACCAGATTTTTATCAATTACATAGTTAGGGAGAGAAAAACTCAAAGAGAGCTTTCTCAAACTTATAAAATCGCGCATCAGAACATAGGCAAAAAATTCGAAAAAATTCTTGAGAAATTAAGGCGGCGCTTAACGTAATAAATTTGTCGAACGATTTTTTCTAAAATAGGGTGCCAAAAACACCCTCAAAAAACTCTTTAAATATGTGAGGGGAAATCTTCCATTTCTCCGTCTGAAGCTTGACAATCGAATATCAATATCTCAGCAACATTTAAAGATACTCCTGCCTAGCCACAGCTCGAGCGTGAAAGAACCGTCGCAAGCAATGGGGGTAGCCTCGCGATAACTTCGAGGACGTGCCATGCCACCCAAAAAACTTTCAGTTTTTCGGGAACCCGGATTCGTGTGCCACCAAAAGTGGGCTGAGATATAGAATAAATCAAGATATTAAAATCAAAATAAATATTGGAGGTGTTAGATTTTGGATGAAATAAAAGGCATGTCAGCTCAAATCTGGCTGAACTTTTTTAACACATATTTGTATGAGCAAGGTCTAATAACCGAAGTAGAAAGAAATAAAATGATAAGTAAGATAGCAAATACTCAAGTTTCATCCATTAAAGCCGATACCATTAGTGATAAGATAAAAAAAATATCGAACGTAGTCTAATTTCTTGATTTACAAATTGTATGTATCATGATATAATAATGATATATTTATTGGTTAGGGGTGAAAAAGATGGATATACATGAAATTAGACAACAATTAAAGTTAAAAAATATATTCGATGTTAAATTGCGAGTTACATTTTATGCCAGAGTGTCAAGTGAAAAAGATGAACAACTAAATTCATTGGACAATCAAATATCTTATTATAAAGATTTAATTCGGAAAAACACAAACTGGCAATATGTTGATGGCTATATTGATGAAGGTATATCTGGCATATCGGTGAAAAAAAGAGAAAATTTTCATAACATGATAAACGATGCAAAAGCTGGAACATTCGACCTTATACTAACAAAGGAAATCACACGTTTCGCCAGAAATACATTGGATAGCATAAAATACACTAGAGACTTGTTAAGTTATGGCGTTGGCGTATTTTTTCAAAATGACAATATAAATACATTGGATGAAGACAGTGAACTACGGCTAACTATTATGTCCGGAATTGCTCAAGACGAGTTAAGGAAGCTGTCTTCTCGAATAAAATTTGGTCATCAACAGGCTATAAAAAATAATGTTGTTCTTGGAAACAGTCGTATTTTCGGTTATGTCAAAGACGGAAAGCGTTTGGTTATCGATGAATCTGAAGCGGAAATGGTAAAAGAACTTTTTACGTTATACGCAACTGACAACTATAGCATGAAACAGATCGAAAATATCTTTTGGGAAAAAGGTTATCGTAACTTAAATGGCAATAAAATCGTTCATAGCACCATGTCAAATATGATATCTAATCCTAAATACAAAGGGTACTACTGCGGCAATAAAGTAAAAATTGTCGATATGTTCACTAAGAAACAAAAGTTTTTGCCACCAGAAGAATGGGTTATGTTTAAAGATGAAACTGGAGAAATTGTCCCTGCGATAGTCGATGAAGACCTTTGGGAACGAGCAAATGAAGTTTTACAAAGACGAAGTAACGATGTGAAAAATCGCAAAGGTATTTGTAACCACGACAACTTATTAACTGGGAAACTTTTCTGTACTCATTGTGGAAAGCCGTATTACCGACGTGACTCTAAAGATAGAAATGGCAATAAAAATAGCATTTGGGTTTGCAGCGGAAAAGTAAAAAATGGCAAAGACTCTTGCCCATCTTTTTCTATTTACGAATCTGAAATAAAACCTATTCTTTTTCAAGTATTTAAGGACTCTTCAGCTAACGTAGATAGCCTTATCGAGCAATACATAGAAATGTATAAATCTCTTGATGAAGATAATTGCATAGCAAAAAATATTAAATCAATAAGAAATAAGGTTGACCTTGCGAATAGAAAAAAGAGCAAACTTTTAGAATACAATATTAGCGGAAAGTTGTCTGACAACGATTTTATTAACATGAATAACCAGATATCTAAAGATATCGAAAAATTTGAAGAAGAGATTGCCAATCTAGAAGAACAGAAAAACTCTAAAGACAAGCTTAAAGAGCACATAGAAAAAATGAAAAAGTTGTTGCAGCAAGCTGAAACAGATGCTCAAGAAAAAATAATCGACAAAGAGTTCATAAGAAAGTATATTGATAAAATATATGTGTCACCAGAAAATGGTCATCTTAAGCTCAATATAAAGATTTTTACGGGAGATGTTACGGAAAAGTATCTTGAAAACCTTAGAAGTCGTACGGGACACACTTTTAAAAAAATGGTTGAACAGTACGAGAGCAATATTAAGTAAGTAAAAAAGCAAAATAATTAAAATATCTATAACCAGCGTAGTCAATTAAGTTGATTGCGCTGGCTTTTTTACTGCGCAAAAAATATTTATCACAAAAGACTTGACATTTATTTTTGTTTTATGTTAAAATTTATCTGAATTTGTAAAATAGAAAGGATGGTAAGAATGAAAAACGAGCAAATTCAAGAATTTTTCACAAAGGTGGCGCAGGACGAGAGCTTTAAAGCAGAGATTTTGAAGCTCAACAAGAAAATGGAGGCGAAAAAGATTTCGGAGAAGGACGGCAAAAACTTCATCAGCAAAGTGGTTTTGCCAAAGGCCAAAAAGTTAGGCTACGACTTTACCGAGGTGGACTTCGTCGAGTTTAGTAAGTCGCAGGAGATGGCGAACTTAACGGAGCTCTCACCGGAAGACTTGGAAAACGTCAGCGGAGGATTTGGGCCGATTGCGATTGGGTTAGTTAGTGCACTTGGTGCTTTGCTGACGTTTGTTGGTGGTTTATTTGCAAATAGGGAGTTGGAGCCTAGAGTTAATGCAGCTGTGAAAGGGGCTGTTGCGCAGGCAGTAGAGACGAACGCGGTTGTAGAGCCAGCAGCTGTGGAAGATGAGAAGGAAGCGGTTGGAGCGCCAGCAGCTGTGGAAGAGATTGATTCAGAGTCTGAAGAGGAGGAAGATGAGAAGAAAGCGGTTGTAGCGCCAGCAGCTGTGGAAGATGAGAAGGAAGCGGTTGGAGCAATAGAACAAAAGCTAAATGAAATAGAGCAAGACTACAACGAAGAGATTGATAAGCTAGATGAACAAATAAAGGAGAACCAAGAAAGCGCAAAGAAGAACGAAGTCGACACAAAGGATTACGAAGGCTGGGCAAAGAAGTACGAAGTCTGGGCAAAGAAGTACGAAGGCTATGCAAAGGATTACGAAGGCTATGCAAAGAAATACGAAGGCTATGCAAAGAAATTCGAAGACCTCGCAAAGGAGCTAAAAGTACGAGAATCTGGGCGAAGAGCACGAGAACATTGGCAAAGCGCGCAAAAACATTGGCAAACAGCACGAGAATATTGGCAAACAGCACGAAAAGATTGGCAAAAAATACGGGAATTTTGGCAAACTGCGCAAGGATATTGGCCAATGGTGCAAGAAAAGTGGTCTAGCGCGGTTGAATTTACTAAGACGCAGATACAAAATTTAACAGAGAAAAAAAAACTATTGGAGAAACAGCAAGAGATTGTCAATCAAGCCCTTGGTCAGCTTAATGAACTTGCACCTACAAATGGTGAATTTGAGGAAGTAATATCGAGCCGGCGCACAGAGATGACTAATAAGTTGAAAGCTATCGATGAAGGTATGAAAAGTGTAGATGACCAAATTAGTAACGCGCAGAAAGAATTGGAGCGTAGAGAAGAAGCAAGAAAAAGTTTGGACAAAGAGGCAATTGACAGAATAAGCATTGCCATAGAAGAATTTGACAAAATAAACATTGCCAAAGAAAAACTTTACGAAAGAAACATTGCCAAAATAGAAAAGGAGGAGCTCCCACGTGTAGAACAGGCGATTCAGAGAGTGGATGCAGAATTGCAAGAGCAAAACGAGGACGAGTAAAACTCTGCCTTAGACGAAACGACGTCACTTCGTGTGGCGTCATTTTTTTGCCTTCAAAATAAATTACAAAAAACACTTGACAAACAAAATTATATATGTTAAAATTTACGTAAATTTGTAAAATGGAAAGGATGGTAAGAATGAAAAACGAGCAAATTCAAGAATTTTTTACAAAGGTAGCGCAGGACGAGCGCTTTAAAGCAGAAGTTTTGAAGTTCAAAGAGGAAAGGGAGGCGAAAAAGCTAAACGAGCAGGACGTACAAAAGTTCGTCGAAAAGGTGCTTTTGCCCAAGGCCAAAAAGTTAGGGTACAACTTCTCTGAGAAAGATTTGGCGGATTTTGGCAACTCGCAGGAACTGGCAAACTTGGACAAACTTTCGCTCGAGGACTTGGAGAACGTAAGCGGAGGTGTTTCAGCTTTTGTTTTAGGCGCACTAGCATTACTTGGGTGGTTAGGATTTGTGTCGCATGCTAACAATGCGCAACCAGACGTTTCAAAGCAACTACCCTCCACTTCAGTGTCAAGCTCAACTTGTAAGGAAGATAATGGCCCAAAAGCGGTAGAAGCTGTTCACGAGTTGATTGACATATTGAAACCTGTAGGCCTAAATATACAGAATCTATCCCCTGAAGAAAAGAATACGGCACGTGAACTGCTGGAGCAGGTAAGTAAAGGGCTCAACCGTGAAAAAAATCGGTTCGATGCGTCATTAAATCAATATTATATCAAAGGAGCAGACGGCAAAGTATTATATGGTTATAACGAGAATGATTCGTCGGGCGAATCTTTGATACACGCCAAACTGTTGAGAGCGTTTGACGCGCTGTACTCCAGTAACTGGGTTTTTCATGCAAGAGATTGTGTTCATCGTGCTATGGTATCTCTTGGAGATGACTATTGGAAAGTGTTTGGAGTGGAGCATTTTAGCGATATACACAGTTGGCGCGAGTGTGTTGCGAAAGTGTGCATGTTGATAGAAAAAGCAGGTAATGGTGAAGAGTTATCCGAAGATGAGACAGATTCTTGGCGTGTGTTGGTCACCCGCTTGGGCTTGGCGTGTAGTAGCAAATTTAGCATCATTTCGCTCGAAAACGGTCAGAATGTACTGTACGGTGGAACGGATAACAAGGACGAACAGTTACTTCTGCAGACACTTGCGGATTTCTCTATGGTGTTTGATGGGAACTTGGATGATGTTAATAAGTATGTGAATGGGGTAAAAACACGTCTCGGTAAAAACTACGAATCACTTATAATAATGGGTAAACAACAAGCCAGCAAGCCAACAACCGGGTGGAATGTCATGAAATGGTTCACTCACTATTAATTAAAAAGTAGTGTTAAAATCGAGCAAATTCAAGAGTTTTTCACAAAGGTGGCAAACGACGAGAGCTTTAAAGTCCAATGAAATTTTATGATATTTTTTATCTTGTGCAGGAGGTGAGTCGATTTATTTAACAAAAGTGCGATGATTCAGTTCGACTGAAAACAAAGGAAAATTAAAAAACAAGTAATTAAAAAGGAGTGTTTTGAATGAAAAACGAGCAAATTCAAGAATTTTTCACAAAGGTGGCAAACGACGAAAAATTTAAGGCCAAAGTTGAGGAATTCAACAAAAAGGTTACAGCGAAGACAATTTCTGAGAAGGACGGCAAAGACTTTATAAACAAGGTAGTTTTGCCGGCAGCTAAAAAACTGGGCTACAAGTTCACCATAGATGAACTAGCAACGTTCTTCAACTCGCAGGATGGCGCTAATTTGACCTCGCTCTCGCCGGAGGACCTAGAGAACGTTAGCGGAGGCGTATTTTCATTAGTAGGTACGCTGGCCGCAGCTGTAATAGGCATGTTGGGTATGGCTGCCGGTGGCGCTGCTATGACCAATGAGTTTACTCCCCAGGCTGTGTTGCACAGACAGGTAGAGCAGAAGAAGGAAGAACTGAAGACGGATAAAACGCGCATACCAAATGTTATCGCTAATATGCTGGAAACGCTGAATTCCCCTGAAGTACTCTGGGACATAGATAGGATGGACGAGAAAACAAAAGTGTCGTTCCTGGCAATGCTAGACCAAGTGTGCGATGCAACTACGCAGGACAACTTCAGAGACTTTGTTATTTTCTACACAAAGGACAAGGGCGACGGATACGGTATACAATCAGTTGGTAACACACAAGGTGCTTACGAAAGCAAAGTTTTGCATGCATTAGTTAGATTGAAACAAGCGTATCATGCCCCCGAAGTTGACTCGAAGCTAACAGTTCCAGAGCTAAAACTTATATTCGGTGATGACTATGCTAAACTCGCGGAATCCATGCCTAAATATAGACGTTTAGTGGACGAACTGTTTGACACGATGAATGATGAGCTCGTTCGCTGGGACTTACGCAATGTGAGTGATGACCAGGAGAATTTTGTTAAGAAATTTGATCTCGTGATGTCGGCTGTAGAGCGTGACGCGGGCGGTCACTATAGCATTCCCTGGGGAGATGCTTATGGTAGCGAAGAGTTAGACAGCCAGAAGCTACACGCTTTGTTCGAGCTGAAAAGCAGTATCGACAACCAACATGCTGGCACAGAGCCTATGGTAGAAAAGGCTACTTTGGAAAAGATATTTGGTGACGAGTATGAAAACGTAATAGAAGACGTCTCGATGTGGAGAACGTATATCAACGACGTGGTGCAAACTCTTAATGACCCTGACGTTGACTGGAACCTGGATAAATTGCAAGGCGATAAAAGGAAAGACCTAGTAGATCAACTTGGAGTGATTGCCTCAAACGTCAAGTATGTCAACGGAGCCACTGTTATACCCGCTTGCGGCATAGACGAAGGTTATGGTGCTAATAGTGATGAACAAGGAATATTGGGGCTGTTGCTTGCGCTCGACAATGGGGCGACCATGTCACAGTTGGCTCCAAGTCGTTCTAGCGACGCTGAACTGGCATACTACCAAGTTATGGATGATACTGAGCTCCCACCATTGGCTCGTGAGGGAATCATCACATACCTGTCGAGTGATGCTTACAGAAATTATCCGGTTAAAAATATTAAAGCTGTTGACAAATTTATCAGTGAGAGAGCGAAAAATGACCTTGAATTAAAGAGAGACAAGGATGCACAAGAAGCTATACGAGAATATCTGATGAGCGAAAAAGCAATAAAGTTAAGCGCAGAGGACATTGAGATAATGGATGCGAAACAACGTAAATGGTCTCCCAGAATTAATTTCGAGGATCAAAAAAGACTTCTCGGCCAAGATCTGGCGCTCAACTTACGCGAAGACCAACAAAACCGCCTCCAAGCCCGCTTAGATCAGTCTGCCAAGGAACTCGCCGACCAGCAGGAAGAGCTAAATACCACGGCCGAGACGCTGCGCCAGAGAGAAGCAGACATAGCTCAGACAAAAAGTAGTTTAGATGACCGGCAGGATAAGCTGGATAAGGACGAAGCTCAGTTGACTGAGGACACTGAAACTTTGCAAAAAAATCAACAGTTTTTATTGGAGCGAGAAGAGAAGCTAGCGCAAGACATAGAGAAGCTAGAGGAAAAACACATCCGCAGAGCAAATGAGCTATCGGGTAAAAACCAACTGGACCGTGATGAGATAACCAAGAATCGAAAGGAGATTGCGCAGCAGCAGCGTGAGTTAGCAAAACAAAAATCTGAATTAGACGCACAACGCGAGACGCAAGAAGCCGAGGCCCAAAGACTAGCAAACCTAAAAGCCAAACTAGAGGAGCAAAAGGCACAGATTGACAAAACGCACAGCATTCTGCTTGATTGGCAGAGCCGCTTGCAAACGCAAAAAACTCACCAAGACGCACTGAACCAATATTTAGAGGACAAGATAGCGCAAGAGGAACAGCTAGAACGTAACGCCAGGGAGGCTGCAGATGAGCTTTCTAATATGCAAGATAAGCTAGCGGGGATTACCAGAGAACTAAAAAGATTGAAGGACGAGTGTGCCCAAAAGGACTCAAGAATATTAACGTTAACACGCCAGCTTGCCACGGCTTCGTCCACAGACGCTCCGACGGACCTGAACTTGGTTAGCGGGTTTGATGGCCTTTCACCTCTCTCTGCTGAGATTGGTATGCCTGCGTCGAATCGCGCCCAGGTTAATGTTTATGCCAAGGATATGGAGGATTTCATGTAAAGCCCAGATATTGCCCACATGCCCAAAAGGAAAACCACACAAAACCTATGTGCTACCGCCGGGCCACCCCGGCGGACCCGGGCGCTGTGGCCCCACAGGATATGCGAAATAAAAAGGAGTGAAAAAAATGAAAGAAAAACAAATAAAAGAGTTTTTAACAAAAGCAGCACAAAACGAAAACTTTAAACAAGAGTTCTTCCGCTTTGCTGAAAAAGTGGAAAACAAAAATTTTTCTGAACAAGACAGAAATAAATTTCTCGCCAATGTATTGCTGCCCTGGTCAAAAAGACTAGGCTATGGCTTCTCGTACGAAGAGCTCCTCAACTTCGACCGGGCTCAACACGAGGATGTAGAATATCTCTCAACCGAAAACATGCAAAATGTTAGCGGCGGAATCCACCCTATTATTAGTGGCACCTTCAACGCAATACTGTCTGCTATAGTCGCCGCCGTACAAATCCCCCAGCAAGCAGCACATTTTATCGTTCATCCAATAGAGTCCTACACAGCAGCTGGAGAAACTCAAAATATCGACCCTGTAAAGAAACTGGTCCACATCAACCGTATCGAAAATGGTCAACTTAGTTGCTACTTCGATCCACGACTTTTTTCCACATTTTATCGCGGTATTGGTTCCCCGTTGCTCTCCATCGAAAAGCATATGGACTTTGCTTGGAGTCTTGCCGAATCAGAAATAAGCCAACTATCAACACCGGTTACCGAGGAAGAGCTTGAATATGTTCGGTATTGTCTAGAGAGCTCTTTCTTAACCTATATGGGCAAAGATAAGCATAACCAAATTCGCAATTATTTCTTAAAAAAGCAAAAACAGCTCATTACCGACGCGTGGGAGTTCGGTAAGGATAAATTGGAAAATTTAATACAATGGGAACTTAGCGAAACAGAAAACATCGCGCTAATCGTTTCACCAAAGTTGATAAGTCAATTTGGTTACCTTATGCTAACTGCCCCTGCTAATACAACTGTGAGCCGAGCCTACGCCTTAAGCAACATGATTATAAATGACCTTACAATACGATACGGACCTAATGTTTTTAAAAATCTAGGTGTAACAAACCCACCGCAATTTGTTTTTGAAAAACTCCGTCAAAAAATAACCGAAGCTTTTCCTTATTGCCCATTGGCGGTACAACCAAACGTCCCTATGTATACAGCCGCACCTTATTATCCCACGAATCCTACCGACATAACACCATTTTTTTCACCTTTTGCGCTAGGGGAAGACGCTATACCTACGCCATCTGCTCCCCCTCTTGAGCTAGAGGAATACGCTAGACCTACGCCATCCGCTCCCCCTTTTGAACTAGAGGAAAACGCTAGACCTACGCCATCTGCCCCCCCTTTTGAGCCTCCTACCGCTGAAACACGTTGCGAACCAGTATTTTACAAAGGAGAAACTTCAATTAAGTGCTATATTGAAGGTATCCCAGGCTACTTTACGGTTCGAAAAAAAGCAGATAACCAAAGCTTTGACATAAAGCACTCCATTCAAATGATACAACCTTTATTTTATGAGCTTAGGGATGCAGACGAGGAGCATTTAGTAAATATACTGAATCAGATTTGGTTCTTAGTTAGCAATGCTACTAATATATTGAGCGAGCACGATAGTCCATCTCAAGATAAAATCTTGGAGTGTTTCTCTAAAGTGTGCTCGGTTGTCCCAGAAGGAGAAATATTATCAAGCAAAGTTAAAACACATATAGATACCTTCATTCATAATTAGGTCAACTTTGCTTTGTTTGCACTCCCCAATACGCACTCAATTTTATGCTTAACCATATTATAAATAGCCTCTCTGGCTGGCTTTAAGTATTGTCTCGGGTCAAAATGACTTGGATTTGCGCTAAGATGCTTTCGAATCGTGGCTGTCATGGCCAAGCGCAAATCTGAGTCTATATTTATTTTGCATACAGCCATCTTGGCTGCCTCACGTAGCATCTCTTCTGGAATGCCTATTGCGTCTGGTAGTTGTCCACCGTTGGAGTTTATTATATCTACAAACTCTGGAACTACTGATGAGGCACCATGCAAAACTATCGGAAATTGTGGTAACCGAGATTCTACCTCTCGCAAGATATCAAAACGTAACTGCGGCTTTTGACCTGGTTTAAATTTATACGCACCATGGCTAGTCCCTATTGCTATCGCTAACGAATCAACTCCTGTTCGCTCAACAAAATCTTCAACTTGCGCTGGCTCTGTATAAAAAGCATTCTCAACAGACACATCTATTTTGTCCTCTATTCCTGCAAGTCTACCTAATTCCCCCTCAACCATGACGTTGCGTGGGTGCGCGTACTCTACAACCTTTTTCGTGAGTGCAATATTATCTTCGTAATCTAAATGCGACCCGTCAATCATAACTGAAGTAAATCCACCATCTATGCAGCTTTTGCATAACTCAAAACTGTCACCGTGATCTAAATGCAACGCTATCGGCACGTGAGTCTCTTCCACCGCCGCCTCAACTAGCTTTAGCAAATACGTATGACTTGCATATTTTCTCGCACCCGATGATACTTGTAAGATTACCGGCGAGTTTACATCTCTGCACGCCCCACTTATCCCTTGTATTATCTCCATATTGTTGACGTTAAATGCGCCAACCGCATATCCCTCTCTATACGCTTTTTGTAACATTTCTTTTGTATTTACTAGCGGCATATTGTTCTCTCCTTCAAAAAAATATTCTAAGTTTCCATATCTTTTTTATTTGGATTTTTTGACTTAAATCGTAGCGGCCCGCAGGGCCAAAAATGCAAAATTATATTCAATTTTATATATTTGTTTTAATTTTGCATTTTTGTAACGCTTAACTTAAAAAGTTAAGCGTTAGCGCGATCACAGTATGTGATCGCGCGCCCTGCGGGCGCTACGATTTAGTCAACCAGCTAATCAGTATACATATAGTATCCAAATAAGACTAGCAGCACCAAATAACGGTGCTGCTGAATTCATCTTGCATATTCTATAGCTCTACTTTCCCGTATAATATTAACTTTAATTTGGCCGGGATATTCAAGCTCAGATTCAATTTTCTTACAAATTTCTCGTGCTAAGAACGACATATTTTCGTCGCTTACAAGTTCAGGACTAACCATTATGCGGACTTCTCGGCCGGCCTGAACGGCGAAACATCTTTCTACGCCTTTAAATGAAGACGCAACCTCTTCAAGTTTTTCTAAACGTTTGATATAATTTTCGATATTTTCACGTCTAGCACCAGGTCGCGCAGCAGAAAGTGCATCAGCGGCTTGCACCAAACAAGCACTAACAGTTTTGGCTTCTATGTCGCCGTGATGAGCATGAATAGCGTGGACGATTGCTTCATTTTCTTTATACTTTTTAGCAATATCAACACCAATTTCAACATGTGAACCTTCGATTTCGTGGTCCAGAGACTTTCCGATATCATGCAAAAGGCCAGCGCGTCGAGCAACAGAGGGGTCAAGGCCCAACTCAGAAGCCATCAAACCAGCTAAATGAGCAACTTCAATAGAGTGCTGTAAAACATTTTGCCCATAACTAGTTCTATATCTTAATCGACCAAGTAACTTTATAAGTTCCGGATGAATTGAGCTTATACCTGTTTCAATGACAGCACGTTCACCTTCGGACTTAATACTTTGTTCAACTTCGCGTTTTGCTTTTTCAATAGTTTCCTCAATTCTTCCAGGATGGATTCTCCCGTCGGAGATAAGGTTTTCCAGTGAAAGGCGAGCAATTTCGCGTCGAACAGGGTCAAAGCTAGAAAGAGTAATTGCCTCTGGAGTATCATCGATTATCAAATCGACACCTGTTAAAGTTTCAATAGCTCGAATATTACGTCCTTCTCGACCGATTATGCGTCCTTTCATTTCGTCATTTGGCAAAGGGACCACACTAACAGTTGCTTCTGCCACATGGTCAGATGCGCAACGTTGAATAGCTAAAGAAATTATCTCACGCGCTTTTTTATCGGCTTCGTCCTTAGTTTTTTGCTCAGACTCTAAGATTTTAATCGCCTTTTCGTGAGTTAATTCTTCATCCAAATTTTTCAGTAAAAATTCTTTTGCCTGTTCAATAGTAAAACCAGAAATTTGTTCTAATGCTTCAAATTGTTGTTTTTTTAGCTCATCGATTTCTTTTATTTTTTGGTCCATGAACTTAGATTTTTGATCGAGCTCACTGTTTTTTATTTCTAAGTTTTCGAGTTTTTTATCTAAAGATTCTTCGCGTTGTAAAATACGACGTTCTTGTCGTTGGATATCTTTTCTTTTTTCTGCGAACTCTTTTTCGGATTCGGTACGCAATTTATGTACCTCATCTTTTCCCTCGAGTACAATAGATTGTTTCTTTGCTTGAGCCTCACCAATAGCCTCGCTCAATATTTTTTTAGCTTCTTGCTCAGCTGAGTCAAGTGTTGATTCTGCTGCTTTTTTACGATACGACACTCCAAAATTAAAAGCTACAACCGCAGTTATAGCGCTAACAATTATAACCGATAGTATAACTAGCCAAAGTGCCAACAATAGACACCTCCTTGATTTTTATAAAATATTCTTAAATTAACTATTGTGCATACAAAAAATCCAAAATGTATAGTTATAGCATTAAGACAATAACATACATACCACTCTAAGATACTTGTATTCAATATTTTATTATGTTACTGTAACATTTGTCAAGATACTATGGCACTGCCTTTATTTTAACATCTTGCTTTTTTATTAAGTTAATGTTATTATAAAGTGTAGTTTAATATATTTTAAGGAGGTGTTCGGATGCCAAATATTAAATCCGCAAAAAAACGCGTTAAAGTTATTGCTGCCAAAACAGCTCATAATAAAGCTTATAACTCTGCTTTAAAAACTGCCATCAAAAAGGCGAATGTTGCCATCGATACAAACGCTGCAAACAAGTCTGAAACAGTTCGTTTGGCTGTGAAAAAAATCGATCAGGCTAAGTCTAAGGGTCTTCTTCACAAAAATACAGCCGCTCGTAAAAAAGCAGCTCTCGTTCGCAAATTAAACGTTGTATCAGCATAAAAGTCAATCCTAACGAAGAAAGCAGAACATTACGTTCTGCTTTTTATTTTTCTATTAAAACAAAGCCCTATCGTTTCGGCTCATTTTCTTTCCATTCTAACATAATTTCAAATCACTAATGTTTTTACCAAAGCTCTGCACATTGACAATTGGGGCATTCATATCCGGCACCACCATTTTGTGAATAACCGCATACAGAACACGTTACTACCCTATCCTCCCATGTTCCACCAGCAACATTATTTAGAGAAGCTTCGTCAAACGATTTGTTTGGTTGTTTTTTGTTTTTTCTTTCTTCTTTTTTCATAAAGCTCACCTCCTTTTGCTTAATACAGCTCATATAACTCCAAAAGCGACTTTGAGCATAGAAATAAAGCCCTGTCGTTTCGGCTCATTTTCTTCACCGAATCCTGATTCGACCACTCCTCGACGTTGTTTGCTACCTTAATGATAATCTTTTTCATAACATCCGCAGCTTTTTCGGATAATTTAGACGTATACACAGGGAACCTTCCTACTTCTTGTTCTGCAGGATATTTATCGATTCCCATGCCCACCAAAAACCACTCCGCTTTAAACTCGCCAATGGCACACATAATTCCAGTAAAATCCGCAACCAACTCATCATGCAAGTTGTTCTGCGATGAACCTAAAAATCTCTTCGTAAAGTAATGTGTACATTCATGTTCCCTCCGGATAACAACGGAATAATCTTTCCACTGTTCATCCTCTAAGCTTAATCGAGATGCAGGAATGTTGCTATATGGTTTGTGAGATAAAACAATAAACCTATTAAACTTTCCAAAAGCAAAACTTGCACCGGTTTTCTCAATGTTTGGCACGGGTTTACCTTTATGAATTATCTTTCTTACGATTTCATAAAAGTCTTGCTCATCTTTGGCGTAGATTACCGGGATGTTTCCCGCAATCGAGTTGTAAATTTCAATGCTAACCCCATCCGGTGACTTAAGTTTAATGTCCTCCTCGCCGTGAGGAATGCGCTCGTTCATAACTTCGTTTATGTTCCCATCGTGTATATCGCTAATTATATCTCTCCAAGTAGCTATAAAAGGCTCGTCCTCAATTGGACCTGGCTTGTAATCCGCTACATTAAATTTATTTTCGCAATACTCAAATATCTCATCACAAGTGCTCTCATCCGCACCTAAGTTTTTTAAAACTTCTATGTATTTTTCTTTATTTAACATAAAATCACTTCCTTAACAACATTATTTGCCATCATCTAATACACCAGCGGCTGTTAGCTTTTTTATTTCTCTAACAGCTTGTCCACCGCTAAGATTATGTAAAAAACTTAAATCTAACGCAGTTGTCTCAAAACTTTCCTTTAAAAACTTCTCTGAGGCCTTTTTTTCTTTTTTGTTTTTAGATTTTGTCATATTAGCTCTCTCCTTGCTTTTTCAAATTATCAAATATGCCGCTACGTTTTAATTTCTCAAAATTAGCAATTACTTTATCCCCTGTATATCCAATCTCAACATTAAAATTTCCACGCAACTCTTGGTTGTATGTTATCGCATCTCCCCCGGACGCATCTTCTAGATTCACATCATCTATTGCATCTTTTTTGCATTTTCTAGACTATCTGCTTGAAGAACTAGGTTCCTATCATCAGTGACAATACCAGTATAAGCATCATCTCGACCTGCAGCTACTGCTTCCAAGAACTGATCGGATAACTCTGGGTCGTTCATTATCTCATCCATATCCAGGTCATAACCATTTTCTTTTGCTATATCTACAATTTCATCTAAGTTATAGGCCTTTGCAAAGAGATTTCTGAACTCTGCTTCATCTTCCATTCGCTCTTTAAACTCAATGATTTTCTTTTCCATCACATCTCTCCTTTAAATGTAATCGATATATTATTATCACCATTTATCTCAGTCCGGTAGTACAGTTAACATTAACTAACACTTCACCAGATACTTGCTGCATGTAATAGTCACCTATCTCTTCTGTCGTAATTTTGTAACCATAACTTTCAGCTATTTTACAAATTTCATCTAAATCTTTTGCTTCATTCACTGCTTTTAATAACTTCTCTTCATCTCCTATTACACGACCAAAAAGCCCCAAAAACTCCTACACCACCAACGATACCGTCCATAATATCCTCTTTAACCTCTGCGTCTGTAACACTGCAGCCAACACTCGATGCAATATCCACAACATCTTTAATTGTTGAAGCTTCATTCATTCTTTTTTGCAGCTTCTTATCTGCTTGCAATTTGCTTTTAAATTTATTTAACTCGCTCATGTCATCTACACCCTTAAATTTGTTGCTGATTAATATCACTATAATTCTCAGCGTGCCCGTCACCAAAAACACTGATTAAAACACCAGACACACCATCAAGTTTTGCTTCCATACACGCTATTCGCTTTTTATGTTCTCTCTTTACTTAATATTAACCATATGCCGAGGCGAGGCCTCAACTGTATAGCCAAAACCTCAGCATAATGCGTTACCTAAAAACATGCCCAAATCCACATCTTAAAAATTCGACATCTGCGACCCTAGAGTTTGTACTTTCTGCCCTGCTTGATTCATATAACCAGTCGCAGTGTCTACAACCGCACCCACCGCTGCGTTTACTACGTTTGTAGCCATCTCCTTACCCATCTCCTTAACAGTCTCTTTACCCGAGTTCCAAATGTTATCAAAAAAACCACCACCAGCAACCTGGCTCATGCGCTCATCCATAAGCTCATCGGCGGTAAATTTGTACCCAGCGTCTGCCGCTATTGCTACAACCTCTTCTGCACTTGCGGCAGACCCTACTTGCTCTGCCAACTTTGAATCATCCGCTACTTTTGCCATAAATGCTTTTAAATCTTTCATATTAATACACTCCTTTTAAAAATTTGTTTTTATTTTTACGACATATTAAATGCCCTAAAAACCACGTTTTGTTTTTCCTCTAAAAATAATTATTCAAAACTTTCATTACTTCATCGAAAGATGTTCCACCTGTTACCATGCATAAACGCTCTGGACTTAGCTCTTTTTCATCTACATTATCCATCACTCGAGCAAGACCCCGTAATTCGTCTATAAATTCTTCTATGGACATTTCATCAAGAAAAGGTTTTGCCACGCGATATGCACCATTTGGTGTTGTCTGCTGCAAAAATTCTTCTCTTACTTGGTCATCTTCCATCAGAACCTGCAAAAAGTTTTCCATAGCTCACTCTTCTTTCTAATGAAGCTCACTCTACTCAAATAACTGTCCATCAAACTGTGATAGCATAGATATAACTTCCGCAAATAATACATTTACGCCACCTGAAATATTGCGTAAATCGCTATTTAGAAGTCTTTTTCTATAATCTACCCTGTTATGAACATAAGTAAGAGCCTCTTTAAACTCATCAAAACTCACCTCCTCTCCGAGATATGGTTTAGCCTTATTGTATCCTTCCATCGCTGTTTTAGCCGAAGCAAGCTCCTCTCTAAGCTCCGCATCTTCCATCAGCTTGGTAAAAAAGGCCTTCAGTGCATTATTCATTTTTCTCACCACCTCTCTATACAAGTTGACGTTTAGCCATCTCCGCAAAGTAACCATTTAAGGCCATGAGCTCATCAAATGTACCTTGCTCAACTACTCTACCTTGATGCAAATAAACTATTCTGTCGCATTGCTTAATAGTAGACAACCTGTGCGCAATAACAATTCGTGTGATATCCATCTTCGAGAGAGTCTCAACAACTGTAGCTTGAGTAAGGTTATCCAAAGCACTGGTCGCTTCGTCGAACATCAACAAGTTTGGCGACGAAATAAGTGCACGTGCAATCATCATTCTTTGTTTTTGTCCTCCAGATAATCCTCCACCATCTTCTGCTACCATAGTGTGCATGCCCATTGGCATGGCTTTAATGTCTTTATCGCAACCAGCTTTTGCAGCCGCCGCCCAAGCATCATCCATGGTTGCCGAAGGATTCGTAATGGTTATATTAGAAAAAATACTATCTGAGAACATGGAACCATTTTGCAAAACTATACCGATATTCTTTCTAACACTATGTAAGTCCAAATTTTTGAGATTCTGGTCGTCATAATAAATTGCTCCCGTAGAGGGCTCTTCAAAACCAAGCAATAATCTCATTAATGTAGACTTACCACAACCTGTAGAACCAACTATACCCAAATACTCACCAGGTTTTATCGATAAGTTAAGCCCATTTAAAATAAGTGGTCCATCTGATGTGTACCTAAATTTTAGATTCTGAATATCAATTTTTCCGCTTATATTATCTACGCGCTCTTTGGTTTCATTAGATTCTGGCACCTCTTTTAAGATAGGTGCTAGCATTTCAATGGAAGGCTTTAGGTTTGCAATAGTCAGCACTATACCTGAAATTTGCATAATTGAAGCCGAAAAAGCACCAAATGCAGCATTAAATGCAATGTAATCAGCCGGAGCTAGGTTATTTTGCGAAACTATATAATATATAAGCATTGTTCCACCCAAGCTGACTGCAGAACTTATTGCACCAGAAATCTTAATAAACACACTCGGGTTAAACTTTATTTGAGCTAATTTCGAATAAATATCAGCCCACTTAGAAAAAGCTCTAACCTCTGCGCCAGCGATTTTTATCTTCGAAACACCTGTAAACAATTGATATACAAGTCCAGAAAGCTTTGGAGAATACTCGCAAGCTTTTTTATTCAATCTTGTATTCAACCATCCGTTTATTAGCGAAGTTGCCAACATCAAAACTATAATCAGCACAGTTGGCATAAGCAACGCGGTTGATAACGTTGTAATTTGGCCTAGATAAACCAGAGAAAATATAGTTGATAACATCGTTGGAATCAAACTTCCGCTAAGAGTTTGGCACACAGTATTTAAGGTAAATGTTCGAGATGCCAAATCTCCAGAATTAAATTTCTTGAAAAACTTAATGGGTAAATTAAGAAGTCGTATCCACAAAGCACCTTGCGTTCCAAACTGAATCTTGTCTCCAATTCGCAAAATCCATAAGGTCTGGAATAAACTAAATGCCGTAGTAGTCACCAAAACACCAATCATTAAGGCCATAAGTGGGAAGATATCTCGAATTGTTCCCGCAGGAATAATCGTGTTGAAAATCAACTTGTTTACCTCAGGGTTAATCAATCCCAAAAGCGCCGCCGATAAAGCCAAGACGCCCAAGAATGCAATGTCAAACTTCGTAAAAGTTTTAAACATGTACTTGATTAAATCTTTTATGCTCATAGACTTCGTTGGGAAAGGCTTATAAAAGCAGTACCCCGTACCAGAAATATTCAACGCCGTATGACGGTTCAGTCTAATAGTCTCACCAGTTTTCGGATCAACATAGCTATACCCGCCAAATCTCATTGGGACAAGACACACAATATTCTTATCTTGGTTAAAAGCCACCACCGGGCCTTCTCCTCGAACCCACCATTTCCGACTTAATGTAACTTTGCGGCGAGTTAGACCAGTCCTGCTAAGTACAGTATCTAGCAAACCGTCATCCTCAAAAGCATTTCTCGGAATATCAATGGGAGCCATCTCGTAATAGGTCGTAACCCGATTAATAGCGGTTGCTAACTGATCAGAGTGCTCCTCTAAAGCCGCACCATGCGGGCCTTTCTTATTTCCAGAGCCCAACGCAGTTTCTTCAATCATCTCACAAGAAAGCTTAAAAACTTCGCGCTCTTTCTTTTTTTGTCTTTTAACTTTCTCCGAAAAGTTCATTTTTGCTCCCCCTTTCTACTCAGTTTTTACCAACTCAGCATATTTACCATTTAACGCAATCAACTCTTCGTGAGTACCTCTCTCCACAACGTGACCATATTCGAGCATGATAATCTCATCTGCGTCACGGATAGTAGAAAGCCTATGCGCAACCACAAAGCAAGTTATTCCACGACGCTTAACAGCATCCATAACTTTCTTTTCCGTGGTCGGGTCAAGAGCTGAGGTAGCTTCGTCCAAAATCATAATGGTTGGATCTACCACAAAAGAACGAGCAATTTCGAACCTTTGTCTTTGTCCACCAGAAAAGTCCTTACCATTCTCAACCAATTTATGGTCGTAGCCAGCTGGTCTTGCCAAAACATCCTCGTGTATTTGAGCATCTTGCGCAGCCTGAATTAACACAGAGTCATCAATGCTGTCATCCCACATGGTAATGTTGTTTCGAATAGTATCTTGGAACATCGTAACTTCCTGGTCAACCATCGCAAGAGAACCTCTAAAGACGTTTCTGTCGATATCTTTGCGTTCTTTTCCATCGAACAAAATCTTACCCTCGCGTGGCTCATAAAGACCGGCAATAATTTTGGCAATCGTAGATTTACCACTACCACTACCGCCAACTAGCGCAACCATCTGACCTTTTTTAACGCTCAGACTAAAATCTTCAATAAGTGGTGCGCCCAGCGGGCTGTATGCAAAAGTCAAATTTTGTATCTCGACATCACCATGAAGCTTCTCAAACTCTTGCGAGGAACTAACCTCTGTCTCAGAGAAGTCAATTTCAACATCAGGTGGATAGTTCATAACGTCTTCAACACGTTCCATATCACCACTCACCGCTTGAATATCTTGTCCAATACCAACAAGCGAGTTAACCGGACCCAAGAAAGAACCCATAAAGCCTTGGAAAGCCATAAGTGTACCCATCGTAAACTTACCTGTTAAGATGTTATACACACCAATCAATAAAATCGCTGTGTTTGCAAGACCTTGCAGCAATGATGGGAGTGTTCCAATAACAGTATTTCTCTCCCTCAAGCTCTGCAACGAGTTGCTAAACTTCGTCTGATAACCAATCCATTTCTGGAAGTAACCAGCTTCACAACCACTAGATTTAATTGTTTCAATCATGCTAACACCAGCAACGGTTGTGCCCTGCAACTTACCTGCGTCTCTCGACATAGCTTTATTATCGTTTTCATTCTTGCTAGAAACCATTTTAATAATGAGGATATTCAGCAAAGCAACAGCCAAGCAAATCAGCGTCATGCCAACGTCGTAATAGATAAGAATGGCAAAATACACCACAACCATAACCACGTTTAGCACAATTGGTGCAACCTTCGTACAAATCGTATCTGCAATAGTATCGTTACTACTTTGCCGCGAACTAATATCACCAGCAAATCGTTGCGAGAAAAACTCAACCGGCATACGCAAAACGTGCCACATAAACTGTGTACCAGAGGTAACACTCATCTTCCCTCGTATCTTCAAAAGATATACCGACTGGAACGTCTCCAAAATAAACGATATAACGAGGGTAATGCCCATAGCTCCAAGCAACGGCATAGTCATCGATTTATCCGGCGAAACCAGTATCTGGTCGGTAAATATCTGTGAAAAAACCGACTTAACTGACCCAATGATTGCCAGCAAAAAGCCGGTAATCAAGATAAACACCAATGGTGTAACTGCACCACGCAGTCTTCGCAACAAGAATCCCACAACGCTCTTCTTTTGTCCTCCTGTCTCAAAGGTCTCAGAAGGCTCAAACATCAATACGATTCCTGTAAAGGATTTTTCAAACTCTTCCATAGGTACATATCGAATACCAGATGCTGGATCCGCCAGTACCGCTTTGTCTTTCTTAAATCCACATAAAACAACAAAGTGATTGAAGTTCCAGTGAATAATTGCAGGGTAGTCGACGTTTTCTTTCAATTTATCTACGTCATTGTAAGAAAAACCTTTTGCCGTAAGGCCATTATGCCTAGCTGCAACCAATATATTCTTCGCATTACATCCATCTCGCGACACACTACACTCAAGACGTAAACGTTCAAGAGGAATAAACTTTTTGTAATAAGCGCAGATCATCGCCAAAGACGCAGCACCACATTCTAGCGCTTCCATCTGTAGGATAACAGGTACTTTTTTGATACCGCTATTAAACATAAACTCCATCCTTTCTCCAATAATAGGCGTAGTCGCACTTGATTAAATAATCAAGTCAATTGGTCTTGTTGCCTCGCCAACCACCTTAACATTACACAAAGTGCCATTATCCACAGAAACATTCTGTGCACCTTTAGAATTCGACCACTCATATCCGCTCTTTGTTGAAGAGTCAACATTTAGACGCACACGAATCTCAACGCAGTCCGCCGTAACACCCAAGGCACTAACATACTTTGCCGTACCCATAGTCCTTTGAATACTTTCTTGCGAAACTAACGCAGAGCCAATGCTCGTAATTTTACCTAAAATGAAACCGTACTCTTCTCGTGGATAATTCATCGGAGAAATTTGCACCTCTTGACCAACTTTAAATCCATTTGCAACAGTATATGGAACATAAGCTATTAAATCTTTTGAACCACCTGCATCCTCTGAAAAATTAACCGCAACCTGTTGTCCTTCCGCAATAGTATCGCCCACACTCGGAATACTACTTACATCGCCATTCTTATTAGCCGTAATAAACGAGTTAATTATATATTGATACCTCAACGCATCTCGAACCGCAGAATCGCCACCACTCAGTGATTGAAGTTGTTGTAATATGTTAATATCAGGTATAACCGCTATAACATCACCTTTATTAACCGAATCTCCCTCACTAACGAGAACGTCAGACACGATGCCGGCGCTTGGTGCATTCGTAATAGACACACCATCAGCTGCAAAAATCACACCAGCAATATCTGTACCTTTTGCCAAGTTACCCGTAACCGCCCAAATACCAGCTCCGATAACCAAGCTAATAATAGCCGTTAAAATAACCCACGCAAACGGTTTTGTAACTTTAATGTGTTGGTCCAACTGTTCCGGATTCGAAACTGTTTCTAGCGCGCTTTCTCTAAACAATTTATTCTCTGCCATATTTATCCCTCCTCTAAGTCATCCTATACATTTGAGCATCACGTACAGTCCAATAGTTAGGCTCTTCATCTAGTTGACCCTTGTTATTAAACTTAACGCCTGTTACACCCTCATAACCTTCAGAAGATTTCATATTTTTCATAAACTCTTCTGCGTTGCTAGATTTTTTCACATTCTGAGCTATCATATGTACAAAATCATAAGCTTGAGCTGTAACACTCGTAGGTAAAAAGTTATGCTCTTTCAAAACCGTCGAATTGTACTTGTCGTAAAAAGCCTGCAAGTTGTTTTGCACAGCCACTCCACTGGAGCCAGCCACAACCATACCTTCGAGCACATCTTTGTATTTTGACAATTTTTCTAAATCATTATATTTAGCATCGCCCAAAATCAAAATATTTTTATTCTGAGCTTTAAGATTGGAAATCACCTCGCAAGCCCACTCAAGGTCATCAAAAGAAACCAGTGCAGCTTCCACTCCGAGAACCTGCCACCTAGCATAGACATCTGCAAAATCTCTAGCATTCATAGGACCCATAGTCGAATCTAGCAAATTTGTAGACTTACTATCTAAGGCCGCATTAATAAAGCCGCGAGCCAACGTATTTTCGAATTGCGTTGATGAATGCGCCGCTGCAACCCATTTCAAGCCATTGGCTTCGCAGTATTTAACCAAAGCCTGACCTGCTGCATCCGCAGAGATAACGCCCGCAAGAACATACTCATAACCTTTACTCATTGTGCTATCGAAAACCTCGTTAACAATAAGTAGAGGTTTTTTGGCTTCCTCAAAAATCGCTGTGATACTTTCAACCACTTCACTGGTTTGCAATGTAAACGCCGCTGTATATTTGCTATCATTTGCGACATCCTTAGCCAAAGCAATACCACTGTCTCGACTGTGCCCATCATCGATTTTCTCATAAGAAACCTTAATATTTTGCGCCTCTAGTTCCCGAATCGCCAAATCCATACCAACCAGGAAGTCTTCTCTAGTTTTGAATTGATCAGCTGACCCTAAAATTGCTATTTTTATTTCAGCTGAATCACCATACATCGGCGTAGTATTAGAATTTGATATACCACACCCCGAGAAAACTGCCACTGAAAAAACTAACCCTGCCAATAAACCGAATAATTTTTTCTTTTTCATATTCTGTCTCCATTTCTCTGCCGGAAAAAATATTTTTTGAAAAAGCATCACCGACAGTTGACGCTTCCTTTAAATTTGCAAAACAAACACATTTAACGGGCGCATATTTTTAAATGTGTTTTTATTGCACAAGTGTATTATAATCGACACTTGGCAAACTTGTCAATACTTTTTTTAAAAAAAATAAATTTATTTGCAGAATAGCTAAAACAAGGCTTTAATTTACATTTGCACCCTTTTCATCCGTCGTAATATTGTTGCAACATCACTTGACAATCTCTGGATGTATGAATTATAATAAGCACATAACTCATGGAGAGGTGTCCGAGTTGGCCGAAGGAGCACGATTGGAAATCGTGTAAACCGTTAAAGCGGTTTCTGGGGTTCGAATCCCCATCTCTCCGCCATAAGTAATTTTTTGCGATAGCACACATTTAGCAATTACAAATATGAAAAATGTTTTGTAGTAAAAATTTAGATTAAAACTTTTATACATATACAACTCCAAATTTACTTCGTCGTAAACTTTCAGTTCGGATATTTTTTAACGCGGTTATGTCAAATGAAATCCACGAACACAATCCGCAAGAACTTTATTCTTTACAAACTTTAATATTGCAGTAACTCAATTGACTCTAAAACCAAAGTAAAAAAACATAAAGCTTTCAATTTGTTAGCTTTAAGTCCTCACTTTTTAGCAAAACTAAATTCAAAGTTTTATGATTTAAGTAATGAGCTCAAATAATAAAGTTGACATTGCTCTTGTCTATACTAATATTTAAAAGCACAGGTTAAATTCAGCCTGTGCTTCATTTTTATTGTGCTAATTGATTGATTTTTAAAATAAAACTTATATCCAATTAACAATGTTGCCTCGCTTATTTTAAAAAGCACAAAAAAACGCTTTACTTTTTCATTTTTTGTGTTATAATTTAAACATCTTTGCAATTAAAGCAAAGATGGAAATAATTCATCTGTGATGAAACTAAAAAGGAAGTGAGCATCAACTATGAAAGAAAATTTGGTCTTACTCGCGAAACTTTTAGCAACAGATGATGCATTTAATCTAGCCTTTTCCTCTGCGAAAACCGACGAGGAAAAATTCGAACTATCAAAAACAAAAATTAACGACCTAACCAGAGATGATTTCTCGGAATTCTTAGAAAAGTTACGCGAAGCAGAAAAATCTAGCTTGTCTGACCTGTCGATGGACGAGCTGCAAATGGTATCCGGTGGCGCTGGTGGCTTGGCAACCAAACTTGCTGCCGCGGCTATGTTCGTTACGGCGCTGGGTGCTACTGGGGTTGTGTCGCAACAGGCGCACGCGAATTGCAAGGACATCTTTCGCACGCTAAACCAACAAACGGCAGATGCTAGCAACTGCAGTAATGGTACACCACTGGAAAATCTGTGTAGTACAATTCGTGCGAATAATGGTTTGTTCCAACAACTCAAACAACGTTATGATTGGTGGAAAGTCCGCGTAAGCCAAGAGAAGAAAAACCTATTAGATACTCTAATAGCGTTTGGTTCAGATAAAGACAAGAGCAGTACTATTGACGACAAAGAACGAGCTATGGCAGTTAAGACGGCATATGATGCGTATCTGGCGAGCACCGGTGCGGGAGCGACTTCTGAGACACCACTGTGTCAGTGTTTCACAGACGAGTTGAACAGGTTAAACATCTGGAACGACGCGGATGTGAGGAAACAGCTAGACAGTGACTTTAAAGCGTACGTCAATCAGCCAAGAACACTGGCTGATGTGGGAAACGAACTGCTTGAGGTGCACGCCGCAGGGGAAAGAGCTAGAAGTGCGGATATCGACGCTTTGGCGCAGGCGTGCTTACCTGACGGTTTTACCATGACTGTAGTACCTGCTGATAGTACCGCACGACGAACAGCAAAGCATGTCTTTATTGGCGACGGCTACAGCAAGGAGCAATTGGCTTTCCTGTATGACGGGAGATGTGGGCACCACACCATGGCAAGCTTAGATGCGTTGGACGCGGTGAGCATCGAGCGCGCTAAGAAGTTGCTGGGGGAGGATTGGTGCAAAGGGAACGAGCATTTGCGGGGAAGCGTGTTACGTGCTATAGGAACCCACCGGCGGGCTGAAATAAACGGCTTTAAAATGGCATATAGCTCCATTACTGTAGACGGTACGAGTCGACGTGTTCCTCTTGACAGGACTGAAACCGGAGTGTACGGGTTTGACACAAATGGCAAGGAGTACCGTGTGTGCTACGTATATGACGCTGCTGGTAATCATCACAAGAAAACGATATTCCCAGAAAACACAACTGGTACGGAACTGGCAGGAAGACTACGCACGGCGCGGAGCCGTAACGCAGCCATGCGTAACGGCACGCTGACTAAAGAAAAATTGGGTACTGAGGATATACCATTCATGAGGGGTGACAGACGGAGTGGTACAACCAATTTCTACGCTTTTAGTACTCCTGGGCGTGCGCTGACAAGGGACACAGTCGGTCTTTTTTGGGTGGAAAATCCACAGGGTACCGTGACTAGTTTTTACCCGATGACAGTCTCGGATTGGTTAAAACAGTGTGGTGAGAGCCACGACAGGAGTCAGCACGAGAGGAGAAGTGACGGTGGAGTTTACGAGCCGCGTGGATCAGGGTATGGTCAGAGTGAGCGGACCAAGAAAAGAGCTCACAGCTACGGGTTGTCAGGAGCACCGGTTGAACACGATGGGCCGGCAACGAAAAAACCTCGCATGGGAGCCCCTGCAAGTACGACCAGCGAATGGTCAGGAGCATCGGTTAATCGAGGTTGGCCGGCAACGGACAGACCTAGCACGGGATGGCCTGCAAATACGACCGACGAAAGGTCAGGAGCACCGGTTAATCGAGGTTGGCCGGCAACGGACAGACCTAGCATGGGATGGCCTGCAAATACGACCAGCGAATGGTCAGGAGCATCGGTTAATCGAGGTTGGCCGGCAACTGACAGACCTAGCACGGGATGGCCTGCAAATACGACCAGCGAATGGTCAGGAGCATCGGTTAAGCGAGGTTGGCCGGCAACGGACAGACCTAGCACGGGATGGCCTGCAAATACGACCGACGAAAGGTTTGGAAAGTCGGATACGACAAGAACTGACAGAGAATGGAGGTAATATTATGATATCACATAATGACGTACAGAAAATATTTGAGAAATTACAAGAATTGCTAAGTGAATTAAATTATTATTGCGAGTATGATATCCCTTCCGAGCCAGACTTTGATGACAAGCTGGTGGGTCTGTTTGGTAGCAACGCAGCTCAAGCTATTGCGTTGCTGGATATGGTCGACTTTAACGACGAGAATGAGCAACAATTGTTGAACTATTTGCCTAATATTGCACAAAACTTAAATACGTTTGGCTCGCAATTCCTTTTTATCGAACACTTAAAAAACCTACAAAGTAAATTTCCAGACGTAAAGTTTGCTCCAGCCATATTTTGGTCTCAGCTAAACTGCGGTTTCCTTGATCAAGCTACTGGCAGTAATAAGCCAAGACATGTAAAGTAGTCGCTAGTTTTTCAGATGACGTCAGATTTTTAAAAACACAGGTTAAATTCAGCCTGTGTTTCATTTTTATTGTGCCAATTGATTGATTTTTAAAATAAAATTTATATCCAATTAACAATGTTGCCTTGCTTGTAAAAAATTTATAAAAAAAGACGTGACATCTCCAGCCTTTTGTGTTATAATTGTGACATCTCCAAATTTATAATAGAGGTGATAAAATGAATATTTTGAAAACGCTGTTTGGAAACTACAGCAAAAGAGAAGTTAAGCGCGTCAAACCGTTGTGCGATGCCGTACTTGCACTGGAAGATACTTATCGAAAAATGAGCGACAAAGAACTCAAAAATCAAACTCAAATCTTCAAAGATAAGTTGAAAAATGGCTCTACTCTCGATGATATTCTACCAGAAGCTTTTGCGGTGTGCCGCGAGGGCGCAACAAGAGTCTTGGGTATGACGCACTACCCGGTACAAATTATTGCAGGAATTATTCTGCATCAAGGCAGAATTAGCGAAATGTGCACCGGTGAAGGAAAAACTTTGCTGGAAACATTACCGGCTTACCTGAATGCTTTGGAAGGTAAAGGCGTTCACATTGTTACGTGTAACGACTACCTTGCAAAACGTGACTCTGAGCTTATGGGTAAATTGTTTCGATTCCTTGGCTTAACGGTTGGTCTGTTAACACAAAACATGGAAAATGTGGACAGGCAAAAAGCTTACGCTGCCGATATTACCTACTGTACCAATAACGAGCTGGGCTTTGACTACCTGCGCGATAACATGGTTACCTATAAAGAAAACCGTGTGCAACGTGGACATAACTTTGCTATCGTCGACGAGGTTGACTCTATTTTAATTGACGAAGCAAGAACGCCACTTATCATTTCTGGCCCTGGCGATAAGTCAACCGAACTATATAATATAGTTGATAAATTCGCTAAAACCTTGACGATGGTAAAAGTAGCCGAAACAGACGCCAAAGAAGACCATGATGAGCTCTATGAAGATGCAGACTACATCGTGGATGAAAAAGCAAAAACAGCTACTCTTACGCAAAACGGCGTGAGAAAAGCTGAAGAGTACTTCCACGTTGAGAACTTAACCGACGCTGACAATATTAATCTCCAACATCATATCAATCAAGCTATCCGAGCTCATGGCGTTATGATTAAAGATACAGATTATGTTGTCGAAAACGGCGCAGTTCAAATCGTTGACGAATTTACTGGACGTATCATGTATGGCCGTCGATATAATGAAGGTTTACATCAGGCTATAGAGGCAAAAGAGCACGTTAAGGTTGAGCGTGAATCTAAAACTTTGGCTTCAGTTACCTTCCAGAACTACTTTAGATTGTATAAGAAACTCTCTGGAATGACCGGTACTGCTATGACCGAAGAGGACGAGTTCCGTGAGATTTATAAATTAGACGTTGTTGAAATTCCTACCAACAAACCAATCATCAGAAAAGACTTGCCGGATGTTGTCTTCAAGACGGAAAACGGTAAATATCAAGCTGTTTTAAAAGCTGTTCAAGAGTACCACGAAAAAGGTCAACCTGTTTTGATTGGTACCGTTTCAATTGATAAATCTGAACGCTTGAGTGCATTACTAAAGAAAAACGGCATTAAGCATACAGTTCTAAACGCTAAATATCACGAGCAAGAAGCTGAAATTGTTGCACAGGCCGGTAAAAAAGGCGCTGTTACAATCGCTACAAACATGGCCGGACGTGGTACGGATATTAGCCTTGGCGGTAATGCTGAGTATCTAGCCAAAGCCGAAATGCGTCGTATGCAAATTAGCGAGGAGGTTATCAACGAAGCCAGTGGTTTCGCCGATACCGACAACGAGCGCATCTTAGAGGCTCGCGACATATTTAACAAGCTCATGGCTAAATATAAGGCAGAAATTGCAGCTCCAAAGCAAGAAGTTCTCGACCTTGGCGGACTTGTTATTATCGGCACAGAGCGCCATGAAACCCGTCGTATCGACAATCAGCTTCGCGGACGTTCTGGTCGTCAGGGCGACCCGGGTGAAACTCGATTCTACCTCTCTCTCGAGGACGACTTGATGCGTCTCTTTGGCGGCGAGCGTCTGCAAAAGTGGATGGATAGACTCAAAGTTCCAGAGGACGAGCCTATCGATAGCCGCATGGTGACTAACGCAATTGAAGGTGCACAAAGAAAAGTTGAGGGCCGCGATTTTGGTTCTCGTAAGAGCGTTCTTCAATACGACGACGTTCTCGATAGGCAGCGTCAAATTATCTACGACCAGAGAAATAAAGTGCTCGACGGTGACGACTTGCATTCTCAAATTATCAAAATGATTGGTCAATCCATCGAAGCAAATGTTAATAGTTATTTACCGTCAAACAAGTACGAGGAAAATTGGAACTTTGCTGGTCTTCGCGAATTCTTTATGGGCTGGCTAATTACCGAGGACGAACTTAACTACTCAGATGAGGAAATAAAACAACTTAAAGCTGCTGACATTATTAACACACTCACTGAGAAAGCTTTAATGATGTATGAGGAGCGCGAAAAAATCTTCGGCGACGAAATGACTCGTGAAATTGAGCGTGTTGTTCTTCTTAAAAACGTTGACAACTACTGGATGAACCATATCGACGCCATGGAAGAGCTAAAACGTGGTATCCGCCTGAGAGCTTATGCTCAGCGCGACCCGGTTGTTGAGTACCGTATGGAAGGCTTTGATATGTTCGACGAGATGATAGCGGCTATCCGCGATGATACAGTTAAAATCTTGTTGACATTCAACCTACCTAACAAAAACCGGCCACCAGAGCGCCACGATAACGACGCTCCAACGGTAACTTCCTCCGATGAGCCTCCGGTAAATCGCACTGTGCGAAATACCGAAAAAATCGGTCGCAACGAGCCGTGTCCATGTGGCAGCGGAAAAAAATATAAACATTGTTGCGGTCAATAAATATCGCAGAAACAAAAAAGCCCCACGAAAATTAATCCGTGGGGTTCGCTTGTTAGCAAATAAAATATTTTTATTGCGAATTAGAGTTCTTCGCTTTCTATGCACGCTTCAACCAAAACAATCAAAGCATTTTTGCAGACGCTGTAGTTATGTTCAACTATACTACAAGCAACCATATTAAAATACAACCTTTCTCGAAACGCTTGACTCTCCTTCAGCTTTTCACAAGTCTCGCTGAAATTCGGCAAGTGTCGTATCTGCTCGAACGCTTCAGGGGCTTCCTCACGTAAAATCTTTGCCTGTGCCGGTGCACCCATTAACGTTGCTGCCAATAAAAAACTTAAAACTCCTGTCATAAAAATCATCCTCCAAAAACAGAATATAAAATTATATTGCTAGCTAACAAAATATATTTTATCAGTTTAAACTAAAAAAGTCAATAGTTTTTTATGATAAAAAATATCCCACGAAAATTAATCCGTGGGGTTCGCTTTTTTAAATTTTTACTGTTACCGGACATTTTTGCTTGAGAGAATTCACCATATCGAGGATTCGCTGATTGGACGAGCCTCTAAATAGCAGCAATAAACTTTTTTTCTCCTCCACAAAAGGGCCATCAATGAGAACATCTATATTTTTAAGGAGCGATTCCCACTCAGGGTGCTCCGAAAAGCCCGATACAAGCTGCTCGAAAGTGTAGCCAGTATACGATATTACATCCAAACCTAACTCATGGCATTTTTGCGCCAACTCTGTAAAGGCTTGTGCTTGTAGAAACGGCTCTCCACCAGAGAAAGTAACACCTTTTAGGAGAGGATTTTTCTTTACCGCTGCGATTATATCATCTACCTCGACCAACTCCCCGGCCTTTAAGTCGTGCGTAGCAGGGTTATGACACCCCTTGCAACGATGCACGCACCCTTGTGCAAACACAACGTAACGAATGCCAGGCCCATCGACAATGGACTCTGGGACGAGCCCAGAAACTCTTATTTTACTCAAAATTTACATCCTCTCGCAATTGCACCCTGCCGTAGCAACAGAATGCTTAACCCTATCGTGTTCTTCGGCTTGTTTTGCATTATTAAATCGGTCTACCGTTCCAACAAGATATCCAGTAATACGACGAATTCGCTCAAAAGCTGGTCCCTCTTGACTCTCTTGACGACCACACAGCGGACAAACATCGTTGATGATGCCGGTATATCCACAAACTGGGTCTCTATCGACCGGATGGTTAATCGAGCCGTAGCCAATACCAGACTCCTTCATGCAACGTACAACTTGCTCAAAAGCATCGATATTTTGAGTTGGGTCACCGTCGAGCTCGATGTAGGAGATGTGTCCACCATTTGTGAGTGCATGGTATGGGGCCTCTTTTTTTATTTTCTCCCACGCTGAGATTCCATAGTAAACAGGAACATGGAAAGAGTTCGTGTAGTAAGTTCTGTCGGTAACACCAGGAATTTTCCCGTATTTTTTAGCATCGATTCGAACAAAACGACCAGAAAGTCCCTCTGCAGGTGTTGCAATAAGCGAGAAGTTTAAGTTATATTTGTCTGCCGCTTCGTCCATACGTTTTCTCATGTGAGAAATGATTTCTAGACCTAATTTTTGAGCCCTCTCGCTTTCGCCATGATGCTCTCCGATTAACGCCTTTAGGCATTCTGCTAGACCGATAAATCCTGTAGTTAGCGTACCATGTTTTAATATTTCTCGAACTTCGTCATTCGGACCCAATTTATCGGAGTCAATCCAAACGCCTTGTCCCATAAGGAATGGAAAGTTCTTTATCGTTTTTACCGCTTGCAGTTCAAACCTTGCTAAAAGCTGGTCAATAACTAAAGCGATTTTCTCATCCAACAGCTTATAAAAAGTCTCGATGTCGTGGTTACTTTTGATAGCTAACCGGGGTAAGTTGATAGAAGTAAAACTTAGGTTTCCGCGTCCATTCACAATTTCGTTCGTTGGGTCGTACTTATTAGCAATAACCCTCGTGCGGCAACCCATGTAGGCAACCTCTGTCTCCGGACGACCAGGCTTATAGTATTGTAGGTTGAACGGCGCATCGATGAAGGAGAAATTCGGGAAAAGACGCTTTGCGCTAACTCTGCAAGCTAATTTAAACAAATCGTAGTTAGGCTCTCCCGGGTTGTAGTTGATGCCATCTTTCACTTTAAAAATATGAATCGGGAAGATGGGTGTTTCGCCGTTACCAAGGCCTTTTTCCGTTGCCAAGAGGATATTTTTTATAACCAACCGACCTGCTGGAGTTGTGTCTAGGCCGTAGTTTATCGAGCTAAACGGTACCTGCGCACCTGCACGCGAGTGCATAGTATTAAGGTTATGTACAAGGGCCTCCATCGCCTGATAAGTCGAGCGGTCTGTTTCTTCTTTAGCGTGGTTGTAGGCAAATTTTTGAGCTTTTTTGGCAACTTGTTCTCCAAAATTTTCTATTAAAATCTCGAGTTCTCTTTGCATATAGGCCTCGCCGTTTTCCAACGAGGGTAAATCGTTAGTTTCTTTTTGAGCTTGTGTAAATATATCTTCATAACACTTTTTCGGCTCACCGACGTCAGTTAAAATCTCGAGCGCGCGGACCATATTTTGTTTATATGTACGTCTGTAAGTCTTGGCCACACCTTTAGCCATCGCGTAATCAAAATTCGGGATGCTTTGTCCGCCATGTTGGTCGTTTTGGTTAGCCTGAATCGCAATACAAGCTAGGGCTGCGTAACTTATAATATCGTTTGGCTCGCGTAAAAAGCCGTGTCCCGTTGAGAACCCATTGGTAAATAATTTATCCAAGTCAATTTGGCAACAAGTGGTAGTTAAGGGCAAAAAGTCCAAGTCGTGAATATGTATATCGCCTTCTGAGTGCGCCTTTGCAAATCTCGGGTCAAGGATATACATCTCGTAAAATTGCTTAGCACCCTCCGAGCCGTATTTTAGCATCGTACCCATCGCAGTATCGCCGTCGATATTGGCATTTTCGCGCTTGACGTCGTTGTCCTTGGCGGCCTTAAAGGTGAGGCCCTCATAAATTTTCATCAGTCGAGTATTCATCTCGCGCACGCGAGTTCTCTCAGACCTAAACAAAATATATTCTTTGGCCGTCTGAGCGTGCCCTTCCTCGATTAGCACTTTTTCTACAACATCTTGCACATGTTCAACAGTAACATCCTGGTCCGTGCTTTCATTTTCCAAATATTCTACAACTTTGTCGGCCAAATTTCGTGATAATGCATAATCACTACCGCCCATTTTTTTGGCAGCCTTAAAAATAGCCTGTGCGATTTTTTCTTTATTAAAAGCTGTTTTTCTTCCGTCTCTCTTTACAATTTTGCTAATCATTGTGTCCTCCAAAGGTTTAAATACAATATGTTGTGTTTGTCTATCCACTAAAAACAATTATACGCTACATGTAGTTTCTGGTCAACGGTACAACGCACAATAGTCAAAATAGCTATATACACTTATTTTTATTTTTATTTTTTTACAAACATTATGATTTATCGACTTAAAATTTCAATGAAATTTTTATCTGGCGTAACGTATAAAGTTTTGTAATTGTTATAAATTACCATACCAGGTTTTGCTCCAGCCGGTTTTTTTACATCTTTTACCAACGCAAAATCTACCGGCACATTCGAAGAGTCCTTGGCTTTGCTGTGAAATGCCGCAATTTTAGCGACTTCTTGCAAAATATCATCCCCAAAATCACGCCCATCTGTCACCAAAATCGTATGCGAACCTGGCATTTCCTTAACGTGAAACCATATATCTTTTTTCGCCGCCATTTTTAAAGTTAGTTTGTCATTTTGATGGTTATTCCTCCCCACCAATGCCTTCATGCCGTTGCTCAAAGTATACTCTATCGGCGGCAAAGCCTTGGCTTTTTGCGCCTTCGCCTTGTTGAGTTTTACATACCCCTGAGACATTAATTCTCGCTTTATCTCCTCGAGGTTACTTTCTAAATCTGCACGGTCGATGGAATCCAAAACCGTCTCAATGTACAAAATTTCTTGAGTCGCTTTGTCTATTTCCTCAGTAAGTTTCTCCACCGCCACTTTCGATTTTTTATACTGCTTATAAAACTCCTGCGCATTCTCGGCCGCGCTTTTAGTGTCGTCCAGCTTAATTTTTATACACTCTGCGCTCTCATCGTAAAAATTCTCCAGCTCAACCTCACTTGCACCCGCCCGAATTCGATACAAATTAGCATTAATCAAGTCAGCAAACAACTTCAAATTATCCTTATTTTTGTTAGTCCCAATCTCACGCATTTGAATTTTTATTTTCTTTTTAAGCCGCGCTAAAATATTCGAGACCTGTCTCCTCAAGTCATGCGACTTCGCCTTCATCCTGTCAATACTATCTCGCTGCTCAAAAAACTCATCCAACAGCGCAGAAAAGCTCTCGCATTTTTTTACTTCTAGAGTATTTGCAACTTGTTTTAGCTCGACAAAGGAAAAATCTTTTGGTCTGTCGCCATCGTAAATAATGAAAGGCGCTCCTGAGGCAGTCTCAACACAATTTTTCAGGCTCTCAAGCGAGGACAACAATTCTACAGATTGTAAATCTTTCGCAACTTTATTACAAACCGTAGATGACAACCCCGCAACATTTTGTAGAAGCGCTTCAGCAATACCCTGAGTTTTCTCGCTCTCTTGTGCGGCCTTAAGAATGTCTCCCATGTCGTCCGAAAGCAAACTCAGTTTCCCCTGCGACGGCGGTAAATGATACTTAAGTCCCGGCAAAATTTGTCTTTTGGAAGACTTCGATATGTCAATCCGTTTCAGCGCATCAACGATTTCCTGCTCCGAGTCGAGTAAAATTACGTTGCTGTGCTTACCCATTATTTCGACGGCAACCGTGAGTAAAACTTCATCGCCAAGCTCATTTCTCGAAATAAAGTCCAAAAATAAAACGCGTTCGAGGTCCGGCTGACGAACTTCAATAAGCTTTGCGCTCAAAAGTTTTTTTCGAAACAACATACACAACATCGGCGGCGCTGCTGGGTTTTCCGGCAACTCCTTCGTAAAGTGAACTCTTGCACTGTTCGCTCTGGCACTCATCAAAAGCTTGTAAACACCTGTCTTGCTGCGCAGCGAGAAAATAAATTCCTCCTTGTTCGGCTGATAAATTTTATCCACACGCGCGCCAATCGCCACCGAAGCTATTTCGTTTCTTACGTGCCGCAAAAAAGCCCCATCTAGCGCCATATTAATCCCTCCAAGCGCATCTTTTTTTATATTAGCTCAAAAATTTTATTCCATCCGTGCAAACCGAGGACTTAACGAACTCAACCTCAGAAAATTGCTCAGTTAACTTGCGAACTAACGGAGAAATAACAACATCCTCCGTCTTAAAGTGTCCAGCATCGACCACGCAAATGTTGTTTTGTACCGCTACTAAAATCTCGTGATGCTTGATTTCTCCGGTCACAAAGGCATCTGCTCCTCGACGAAGCACCTCGCTTATCAAATCTCCACCAGACCCCGAGCACACCGCAACTCTGCGTATTTTACGCGCTACATCTGTATATCGAACTCCCTCGCACGCAAGCCTTTCCTTAACAAAAAGAGCAAACTCCTCGCAAGTTTTTTCTTCACTAAGCTCGCCAACTAGCCCCATCGGCAAAGTGCCCATTGAAGTCTTGTAAGTCGACAACGGACTTAAATTACTTAACGATAGCGCCTCTGCCAAGCAAGAGTTGACGCCAAACCCAGCCATATCGAGGTTTGTGTGCGCACAAATTGCAGAGATGCCATTACTGGCTAATTTATATGGAATAGAATTTATACTTAAAGTTTTAAGCGGATTGAATATTACCGGATGATGGCTTATTATCAAGGTCGCACCAAGGGATTTAGCTTCCTCTACTACCTCAGACGTTATGTCCAGCGCTACCACGCATTTTTGCACCAAAGCGTTCATATCTCCTACAAGAAGCCCCACGTTATCGAAATCCATGGCCGTTTCAAACGGCGCAAATCCGTCGATGAACTCAAAAATGTCTGATACCTTTACCATTTACATACCTCCTGCTGCTTGGGGCGTGCCCCACTTAATTTCTTCATCAAAACCATCAGCTACGGCCGCGAGGCCAAAGAAAATAAATATTTATTTTCTTTGTGGTCGCACGCTCAACTTAGTTGAGCGTGCGACTGGCCGAAGGTCCCAAAAGGGACTTCGGCGCCTCGCGGCGCGCCGCTGATTGATACAGCTTACCATTAAATTAGGGCATTCCTACTCCTATTAAGCGCTCCAACTGCTCAATTATAGCTCGTGTTTCCTCTATTTTATCGAATCGAGCCGTCGCTATGTACCCCTTTTGCTTGTTTTTTAAGTCGCGAATTTCTCGCTCAATATACAACTTGTTAGCCACCGACAAATCTTCGCCAAGCTTGCCAACATAAGGATAAAGCTCATCCACAGGCAAGGTATCGCCGCAAAAACTCGCCGACATTACTGTGTAAATTTTGCCTCCACAAACGACCGCTTGCTCCCCTAAGAGCGCAAACCCACACTTAGCTAAAAACTCTCGTAACTCTATTTCTGCGGACATAGGTTGCAAAATTAAGTGCTTTTCTCGCGTTCTCAACCAAGGTGCGCGCTCTATGATTTTTATAATTAATTCACCGCCCATGCCAGCCAACACTATATCGTCAGCTTCGTCAGCAAAGACTGCGTCTAAGCCGTCAGAGAGCCGTGTTTCCACGCAATCTCCAACATCATATTTAACTATGTTTTGTTTCGCATTGAGTAACGGCCCTTCCCGCAAGTCGGTGGCCACTACATGCGTTGCCATATTATTTAAAACTAACCAAAGCGCAAGGTATGCATGGTCCGTGCCTATATCAACCACTCGCTTGCCTCGCCTCACAAAACTTGCACACAGCCTCAACCGAGCATCTAATTTTAAATTCTTTTCCATAAAACAAAACCCTAACATCAAAATAGTCGCCCGTAAAAATTCTCGAGCGACCATAAAAAATTAAAACCTATTTATTATTAATATGTTCGTTTATCTTATTAATAAGCGCTTCTGCATCCGTCCCGTGAACTGCACAAGCCTCTTCTATGGTCTCTCCTCGCGAGGCTGGACACCCCAAACAGTGCATTCCTATCTCTAAAAAGTATTGCGCTGTTGTTTCGTCAAAGTCCAATATATCGCCAATAACCGTGCTTTTATCTACCGTCATTTAAACATCCTCCTTGCCACAATATAGTCATATTATATGCATTAAGTATTATATTAAACTTCCTGCGCCAGTAATGTCAATAACAAAAGTTGCGTGCCCCCACAACGCGGCCGCGAGGCGGCCCAATAAAAAAATTTTTTATTGGGCCCAAACAGTACTGTTTGCAAAAGAACTCATTTTTATGAGTTCTTTTGGCCTCGCGGCCGCTTTGCGGGTTGCACACGCAAAAAAAGTTCTCCCAACTAAAAGCTGGGAGATAAATAAGAAAGGAGATTTTACTTTATTCTTGTCTCATCTTAGCAAAGCAGTCGCTGCAGTAAACAGGACGGTCTTCACGCGGTTGGAAAGGGATTCTAGCCTCACCGCCACAGGCAGCACATTCTGCAGAGAAGAACTCACGTTCTTGTCTAGCAGCGCCACGACGAGCATCGCGGCATTCTTTACATCTTTGTGGCTCATTAACAAAACCTTTAGATGCAAAGAATTCTTGTTCACCGGCGGTAAAAACAAATTCCTTACCACAGTCCTTACAGATGAGTGTCTTATCCTCGTACATTAAAAAATACCTCGCTTTGGATTAATAATAGTAGTAAATGCCCTAGGTCGGACTTGCACCGACGTCTTTGATAAAACAAAACCAATGCTCTTCTATTGCTAAGCTACACGGGCATAAAGTCACATAGAGTATATTTTACACACAAGAATATAATATTCAAGAGATTGTAAAACGTTTTCTCACCAAACAGGCAACAAATAAAAGTTAAGAGCCTAGATATATAATAACTCATTTAAATCTTAATGTCAATAAAAACACGAGACTTTTTTTGATAAAATTATTTTAGATTTGACGTAAATATACCCTGCGTAGCGTTTTGCGCTAAAAATTGTGATTTTTTTGTATTGTTTTGACATTTGGCGCGAAGTCTGCCATCAAAAATCTACTATAACAAATATCTAACTTCCCTTGTTGCAACGCATTCTATAAACATAATAGTAAAAATCATCGAAAGATAAAAAGAGCAAAACAAAGAAAAACGCCAAAATTAAAAGAAGTTGATACTTCAAATTAAAATAATGAAAAAATACACTTGACAAGTAAACTCATAAGATGATAAAATTTAGTCAAATAAATAATTCATATAAATTTAGGAGGAGCAAAAATGTCTACATTTATGCCTAAACCGCATGAAGTTACACGTAAGTGGTATGTAATTGACGCTGCCGGAAAACCTTTGGGCCGCGTGGCTGTTCAAGCTGCAACTTTACTTCGCGGTAAGCACAAACCCTCGTTCGCACCGCACGTGGATTGCGGAGACCATGTTATCGTTATCAACTGCAAGGATGCCGTTTTGACGGGTAACAAACTAACGCAAAAACATTATTATCATCACACCGGATACATCGGCCACCTAAAAGCTACTCGATATGACAAAATCATGGCCGAAAGACCAGAGTTCGCAATGACTTTGGCCGTTAAGGGAATGATTCCGGATACAACCATCGGCCGCAAGGCTTTAACGAGACTTCGTGTATTTGCTGGCGCTGAGCACACTCATGCCGCTCAACAACCACAAGTTTTTAACGTATAAGAAAGGGGCGCTTAAAAATGTACAATAAAGCTTCATATTTTTACGGTACCGGCCGCAGAAAAAGCTCTGTTGCGCGCGTTCGCGTGTATAAAGGTACCGGTAAAATTATCATTAACGACAGGCCTATCGATGAATATTTCGGCCTTGAGACTCTAAAATTAATCGTTCGTCAGCCACTTGTTTTAACAGAGACTGATGGTAAGTTCGATATCATTTGCCGTGTCGCTGGCGGCGGAGTTACTGGTCAAGCTGGCGCAATTCGCCATGGTATCTCTCGTGCCTTGCTGCAATACGATACCGAAAATTTACGCCCGCTCCTCAAAAAGGCTGGCTTCTTAACTCGTGACCCGAGAATGAAAGAACGTAAAAAATACGGTCTTAAAGCCGCTCGTCGAGCACCTCAATTCTCAAAGAGATAATTATTACACATCAAAAAACCTTTATTTATGCGGTTTTTCAGATATACAACCTCAAATTTGTTGTGTATTTGTTGTGTATAACTCAAAAAACATTAAAAAGACGGTTGAGTTTTTCGCTCAATCGTCTTTTTCTATATCCGCTTCACTTGCAGGAATAACATTTATTATAATTTGGTTATCCCTCTCAATTTCTTCTTGTTCGTTATCTTTCGGTTTTTCGCCTATAATATCCCTAATTGCTATAAATGCCCTTGTATCACCCTGTAAGGCGTTTTTAAGTTGAGCAATTACAAGAGCCGTTGCATAAGTACAATTATCATTTGACACCTTGTATTGCTTTAATTCTGCTTTTGTTTCTTTATCAACAGGCATAGCAAGTAATATATTTGCCGCTTCTCTTAAAGCCTTTTTATTTGCCTGTACCTCATTGCTTGCTTTTGCTCCCATTCTTGCTATTTCTTTGCGTTCTCTTTGCGGTCTTTTATTAAGCGGTTTTAGATTTTGTTCATTTGCCATTAAAACACCTCTTTTTATTACCTCTGCAAAAGTTGAAAATCAATGTATTTTGTAGTGCTTTTGTACCGTTTTTGTCCTGTTTTTATCCGTTCCGAAAACCTTAACTTTTATTAACACTTAATTATATTGATAACAGAAATAACGATTATATCATATTAGTAAATCTGTTTTGTTGCTAAATTACAAAAAGTCTTGATTTTATGCGGTTTTTCGGTTTATATTTTGTCTGAATTTGGTTTGAAAAGGTATAGTAGTACTACCTATTTTCAATATACAGATTTAAGGCGGTTTTCATTTCTTTTGCAATGCTTTCAATCTCTGTTTTGTTTATAAATTCGATATTGTTGTTACGCCTAAACCACTTCAACCAACTATCGAAATTTCCGTTGCAGATTTTAATATATAAGCCTTTTGCAATATCTCTTGTAAAAATATCATTGCTGTATCTGCGTACAAATTCGCTGAAATTCTTTGTTTGAGTGGTACACCCTGTTTTGCTCTCTTGCTTCCATAACGCAAACAAATCATTTACACGCTGATTTTCTACCCTCTGCATACTCTTTGATAAATCGTTTATATAACACTGTAAACGCTCCGTGAGACCGTATATATCTGTACTGCGTACATTCTTAAATCTAAATTCAAAACGGCTGTAAGGGTGCTTATATTCGCTTTCAAGTGCTTTATCGTATATTTGAAATTCAAAGGCTGAATTTTTAAGAGTTAAAGCACGCTTCTTTTTTGTGTTGACATCTTGTATATCTATTGCATTTTTTATCCCTGTAATTTCTGATAATAGGCATATAATAAAAAGGCTGTATTTGAATATATCATCATATTTAAGTGTTGTATCAAAAGCAAAATCAACTCTATCAAACACCCATTCAGATATATTTAAATCGGCTTGTATTTGCTTTATTGCGGTTAAAAAGCCTGTAAGGGTATTTATTTCTTCATCATACAGTTTATTTGCGTTGAGAGGGAATAAATACCCCTTTTTTGTAGGTCTTGCATTGTGCTTGATTATGTACGGCTTAGAGTTGATTTTTTCAAGCCTGTCAGCGTTATCAAGAGTATCAGACAGCATTTGTGCGGTATGAATTATTACACGGAAATTAAATATAACCTTGCTGTCTTTCACCCTCTCAATCCCCCTTGTTTAATAAGCCTTTATTTTTTAAATATTTTCGTATTTCTTTGACAGTTATAAAAGATTGTTTGGCTCTTTTTTCTTGTGAATTAAAAAAGCGTATCACTTCACTATCTGTTTTAGGCAAATAATAACCATTGACAGTATCAGATACTATAAGTGTATCAACACCATTATCAATACACCATTCACGTCTAAAACGCTGTATATCTGCTTTTAAGTGTCTTTTGCTATCCTCTGATGTATCACGCCCCATAGCAGACAGAATATCAACTGCTTTAATACCGTTATCCGCTCCGATATGGTTATTACTTTTCAAAAAGTCTGTTATGTAGTTAGTCATTATTTGCACCCCCTAAATTGTTCAACTGTTTAACAAGTAAATCATAATTAACAAGGCATTTATTACCGATGTAAATAGCAGGTAATTTTCTTTGTTTGCTCATTTGCCTTAAAGCGTGTTCAGGTAAAAGTCCTGTTTTTGCAATTTCTTTAATAGTCATCATTTTAGGTGCATTATCTCTCATTCCTGTTATCCTCCGTTTCAAGAGTGGCAATTATAGCAAAAATCTTTTCTTTTTGTTCGGTTGATAATTCTTTTCTCAAAATTTTTGAAAAGGTGCTATCTGTAACACTTAATTTTTCTGCTATTTGCCATAGCTTTACATTTGCTTTTTGTGCTTCTTGTCTAATATCTTTGTTTTTCATTGTGAAAACCTCCGTAAATTTTTGATGTACTATTGACATTTGTTGTTGTTGTCGTTATAATAACAGATAAATTAAATCATAACAAGTAATTATTAAACTATATTAAATTTATAGTTTAATTTTGGAGGTACAATAATTGAAAACGTCAGTAACAAAATTTAAAGGGGAAAGATTAAAAGAGTTGATAAAGCGAAAAGGAATATCACAAGAAAAATTTGCAGAGGAATTTTCTGTATCAACTCAAACAGTATCATATTGGATAAGAGAAAAGAAAAAGCCAAGTGCATTTAATTTGGAAATGTTAGCAGAATATTTTGATGTTCCGCAAATATGTTTAACGGGTGAATTTCCTTTATGTTCAAATGCTGAATATCAAAAATTTTCTGATAAAATACAAAAAGACTTTTCAAAATTCTTACCGCCACCGATAGATGAAAGTATTAAACCGTTATTTGAATATTTAAATATAATTGGTAAACGCTATAATACTTTTGATTTTGATATACTTGATAAATCTGTTATTGATGATATGCCTGTATTTTTTATTATCAAAGGTATTTTAGAAACAAAAATAGAGGAATGTTTTGTTGAGTTTGGAATAATTCAAGCAAAGGAGGTTAAAAACAATGTCGCAGAATAAAACAATAGCAAAAGGCATTGTAAAGCGTGGTAATTCTTTTTTGTTTACTGTTGCTTTAGGTTACGATGTGAACGGTAAACAAATACGAAAAACAAAGACTTTTAAACCTCTTGCAGGAACAACCGAAAAGCAAGCAGAGAAGCAAGCAAAAGAAGCCTACATAGATTTTCAGCGTTATTGTCAAGGTGCAACTAATTTAAAAGAAAATATGCGGTTTTCTGAATTAGCAGAGTGGTACTTTGATAATTTTGCACCTACAAGGCTAAAAGAGATAACCGCATATAACTATAAACATCAAGTAGATTATCATTTGATGTACTTTTTTGGTAATATGAAACTGAAAGATATTACCCCTGTCATCATTACAGAGTTTTTCAAACAGCATAAAGTCAATGACAAAAAATTATCTGCTTCTACAAATAAAAAACTTTATACGATTTTACAAAGTATAATGACACAAGCAGTAAAACAAGGTTTTATAAAAGAAACGCCCTGTAATACAGCCGTATATCTTCCAAAGGCTGAAAACAGGGATAAGAAAAAGAATTATTTAGAGGTTGAGCAATTACAAACACTTTTAAAAATGATTGACGGCTATAGTCAGTTCAATACGATTATTAAGGTGCTTTTATATACAGGTATTCGAAGCGGTGAATGTTTAGGCTTACAATGGGAAGATATAAACTTTGATAACAAGCAAATACATATAAGGCATAATTTAGCCGATGTGGGCGGTAAACATTATCTTTCAACACCGAAAACAAAAAGCAGTATCAGATATATTGTTATAAGTGATAACCTTGTTAGCATTTTACAAGAGCATAAAAGAGAACAAGAAAAAGTAATAGCAGTTATGGATAAAAATTTTGAACACCCCGAAATGGTCTTTACCTCTGAAACAGGAAAATACAAAGATAGAAGTGCGTTAAATACAACATTTAGAAAATTTATTGCTGATACAGATTTTAATTATATTACGTTACACTCATTAAGACATAGTAACGCAACCCTATTGTTAAATAAAGGCGTTGACTTAAAGATTATATCAGAGCATTTAGGACATAGTGATATAAGCGTAACAGCAAATATATACGCTGATGTTTTAGCCGCTTCAAAAGCAAAAGTAGCAAGTTTAATTGATGAAGAGTTAATATAAAGGAGATTTTTTATGAAAACTTTAAGTAAAGGCGAGTTAATTCTATTAAAATATGCCAATGGAGCAAATGTGGACACTGATTTTCCAAGATATTTTTATGATGTTCATAATTTAGATGTTAAAAAGTGCCTAGATTACTTTTTAAAAAATGATTTGTTAACTATTGCACCACTGTCATTTAACTTGTCCAAACATACAATCCCTGAGCTCAAAAGCGTTCTTCAAAAATATGGATTGAAAGCAACAGGAAAAAAGAAAGATTTAATACTAAGATTAATTGAAAATATAAGCCAAGGTGAATTACAAGATATTTTTAAAGAAAAATACTATAATAC
>JAZQHA010000192.1:0-1629 GCA_045540315.1 Acutalibacteraceae bacterium
GAGAAACAAGAAAGTCACCTACCTGTGCCAACATATACGAGGGGCATTCACCAAAGACCGCAAGATTGCCAAGCCGCTCACAGAGCTGGTCATATCCGGCGAATATACGCTCCTCCATGCCAAACACTGGGAAATGGTGGAAAAGCTGTTCAAGGTCACGCTGAGCGCCCCGGAGCGCAAACCTCGCCGCAGGTCAACCAACGATGCGATTCAACGCGTAGAGGTCATTCCCCCGTGGCTGATGGACGAAGAAGCCCGCGAAGCCGAACTTACAAAAGAATTAAACGAGCCCGTGACGGACGTGGAGCAAGCCGCCGAAGCCCCGGCACAGGAATCCGGCGTTGAGTCCACTAACCCGGAAGCTGCCGAAGTAGTGGAAATCAAGCTGACCACCTATAATGTGAAAAAGGCTGGCCAAGCCCCGGTAAGCATTACCCCCGAGAGCAAAGACCTCAAACTGGAACCCGGCGACCAGCTGATACGCATCTACAAAGGCACGCTCATTGAGGTAGACGTACTCGATAGCGGCTACAAGTGGAATGGCGAGGTTTACCCCACCCTCACCCACATCAGCTGGAAAGCCACCGGCTACCAAATCGGGGGCAACAACTTCTTCGGGATTCTGTACAAACGCCGTCCTAATATCTAACAGATAACTTGGCCGTAGAGTGATAATTGTTTCATTTTTTTTGATTAGTTGGGGTATTACTCCACAGCGATTGATACGAGATAAACTTCGCGTGCGCGTATCTTTGTTGTTATCGAGGTTATCGAGGTGTGACGCAAAAAAATATTGATAAACTCTTCGTGGTATACATATAATAAAGCATGGATTGTATGTATAGCACCAGATACTGTTTTCTATTCATTACACGTACTGCAAGAGTTCTTTTTTTTGTCTTTGCTGTATTTTTATGCTCGTGTGAAAAAAGTATGGTCACAAATTCCTTATACGATGAGGGGCGGGAATTAGAAGAAAATGGTGATGCTGTGTTGGCTGAGATAGTAAGACAAAATCCAGAAATTAGAGAACTTGTACATGTAACTCAATATGATTATATGACTAACACAAGAACAAGAAACTATCCCGATGCGGTAATTCAACAAAAAAAAGCATCGTACTTTATTGTTCTTGTCTTACCTAGAGATTTTTCATTTACATCTGGAAAAATGTTCACCACACGTGAGTGTAGTTCTTCTCATCGACCTATTGATTTCGTGAAACAGCTATTATCAAACATGTCCACTACAGAGAATGTCTCTTTACTAGATGACATAGAATATGCGAATAGTTATGTAAGCTGTACAGACGATGCTTTTTATTATGTCGATATATACAAAATTTCTGGCTATTCTTTAGTTTTAATCGATATTTCTAAAAGAGGCGAATATTCCAAGAGCATAGGAGAATAATTTATGAGGTGAAGGTGTTTTTACTCAATGCTCTTTGTCGCACCATGACATTCAGCGTTTGAGTAGTTGAGTTAGGTACGCGTGGGTATAATTAAAAAATAAAAACTAAATTTGGGTTTGTGATTGCATAAATCGTTGATTTGTAGTATAATAAGTGTGCAAAAAAACAACAACAAAACACTCATTATGCAACCACACGACCAGTTTGCCAGAATT
>JAZQHA010000193.1:0-6227 GCA_045540315.1 Acutalibacteraceae bacterium
GTCCCACCAAGAGGGTAACACGACACGCTTTATCAGAGAGGCCGATAAACCGGATTCTCTGATTTTTTTATATATTTCTTTGAAAGAAGGAAGTGTTGCGAAAGTAGCCATTTTCTATGGTTTATCTTGCGAAATCTCAGATATTCGCCTATAATCCGTAACCTCTCGTGAGTTTCGCCGAAGTGTATTTTATCATTTATGCTGATGATGTCAAGCGATGGCTGCCCTAGTAAATAGTTTTTTTGCCATTTTTTGCAAGCGTATGACCTTCCCGAAAAATACATTCAGCAGATACTCATCATTGATTTCAAGCTCCTAACGCAATACAGAAGGACGGCGATTCACGTAGTTTAATGCAAGGCTGAGGGTTTTCTCGTCAACGGGCAATTCGTGGTACAGGGCGAGCCCGGCAATCTTGCTGAAATCCAGAGGCAGACGCTCGTTCTGCGCTGCGAGCTTGGAGATATTGCAGATGTATTCATCCTGTGCTTTCTTGAGCTTCGCCTTGTTGCGCTCGTTCTCGATGGCGTCTTGGTACTTATCCAGCACATCCATTGTCTTGTCGAGGGATGCGCGGAACTCTGCACCCTTAGCTTCGAGCACCTTGCGGATTTCTTCTTTGCTTGCGTTAATCATTGTTGTTCGATGGTTAGGCGTTGCGGTATGCCATAGCCTTGGTCAGCAATTCCAGATTCACATCCAGATTGTGGCACAGGGCGTTTCCTGCCATGCGGCAGAATTGTTGACTCTGTCCTATGGCTTTCTTTTCGAGCTGTACCATGTGGCGTGCGTATTCAGCCATGGCAGCTTCATATTTGGCAAGGTCTTCCTCACCCTCCACGGAAAGGTCGTAAAAATCCAGCCACTTGTCGATTTCGTTCAGAGTGGCTTGTAGGGCGACGGCGGCTTCATTGCACATCTCGATGATTTCTTCTTCGATGTTATATAGCGTGGTCATGGACGTTTGGGGGTTAAGCGTTGATGAACTGCTTAGCGATTTCCAATGCGGGAGATGTTGCTTCGATGCCAATCTCTTTCAGAAGTTCTACAGCTCTCATCAGGTACTTGACTTTGTACTTCAGGACTAGCTGCTGCTCTTTGATTCGGTCGTTAATGCGCTCATTCTCGGATTTAACGTCCTCTATCACTTCCACGGTGCTGCGGGTATCGAGAATATCGAGGAGTTCTGTGCAGTATTCAGCGCGGCGCTTCAGGGCATCTTTCTGGCGCTTATAGGTTTCCTGCGTCTCAAACTCCTGCCTGAAGCTAAGAAGCTGGTATTTGTATTCGCGGGCGATGCTGTTGCGCTTCAGCTCGTTCAGATTGGTAGCGGTGGTGGTGGATACGGCGTTCATGGTTGTGTAATACATTAAGCGTTAGGCTTTTGCTTATAGTGAAAGTATAGCAGATTAGGAACAATATGCAAGGATTTTTTTACTTTTTCTACCACTTTTTGCACTTGTTTTCAAAGATTAACAACTATCTCACCCCATCACGAACAACGGCCGAGACTAGGTGAAATACCAAGACGGACAAAAGAAATGATGAGTTAAGAGATGAATGACAGCATCTCTTAGTACCCCCTTACAAAAAGCATCGAGTCGAGTTCGACCTTTTTCCGGATATTTATAACTAACTACAAAGAGCTGGGAAAATCAATTCCCCTGCTATAGCAGATAGATTTAGTTTTAGGCTGTTATCTCCACCTCTGTTTGGAGCTCATTCTTAATCTTATTTTCAACTTCTGCGTACAAATTGATTTCACTATGAATCTCCTTTGTTCGAATGGAAACAATTAAAGAATATCTAGCCTTCTCGTTGAATCGATAGCTCGCTTTTTTTGTCTTCCACCAGTCGGCTTCCGGAATGATGGCAATCCCGCCCATTGCTGCCAATTCAGTAGCACTTCCCTCCCATATATCGGAATGCACAGAGCCCACAAAGGCATTTCGCCCAAGTTGCCAGCCGTCATATTGATTCCGATTGTTGATGGAATCATTTGCCTCCCTTATTGCCTTGTTGATTTTCTTAAGATGCATCTCTCGCGTATCCACGCTTTTGCGAACGCTGAAACTCAAGAGAAAAGTGAAATAGTTTTCCTCCAAAGTGCAAACAAGTTCATCGAGTGGATATTAAAGGGAAGTTAAAACGGCTTACCCAAGCGTCGCAATATTTTACTTTCGTCTCTCTGCATATCTGCATCCCTTTGATAAAAAGCTCCAGCTGTTCGAATGAGTTCTGCAATTCGCGGATACTTTGGTTCAATATTTCTTGCTTGCTTTTCAAAGACATTTATTGCATTGCACCCGAGTCCATAATCTGACGGCGGAACACAATAACACCCGACAGATGAAATGATGCCACTTACAAATGCTCCTTCAACCGTTTTATTGTGAATAAAATCAATCGCTCGACAGATATCATCATTAGGCCATCCTGCGCCATATTTTTTACGGGTGAGCCCGAGTATTCGAATGCAATCGTATCTTACCGGAGAAATACAATCATACAGACTTGCATAATGTACGCATTGCTCTACCCAGTTATAAAACGAAAAGTTGGATGGAACGTATCCAATCATACCAGCCTCACGGAAAATCCTCATGTATAATTTTGAAAGTATGGGATTGTTGATTTCTTTTCTTACGATATAAGAATAATGTTTTATCAAACGCACAAAGTGCCGAGGATGTTCCCACAGCCAAATCATCAAGCGCTCAGATAACGTGTCTCTGCAATATGTATCTAGTCCATACCTAAACTCCCAATAAACGAGCTTATTATGAGAAATACCGATTTTTTCTAAGAGTTCCAACGCCTTGCTAATCTCATATTCAATGCCTGATATAATAGATGGCAAATTATTTTGCTTATAAAGGTTGTCTAAAATCTTACAAAGCAACGCTACTTCGTAATCATGTAAAGTTTGTTGAAATATCTTATACCACATGGATTTTAACGCTATTTCTGAGCGCCCGGCCTCAATAAGCCTTTCTATCAAAAGAATATTGCTTTCTCGATCATCGGTGAGAATAAACGAATTTGCAGAAGTCCAATACTTTTCCCTGAAATCATAAGGAAGCCTGTTCACCATTTTACATAGTGTAGTACTCCAAGGCATTGTAATCAGAAGAGGAAACAATTCTTCAGGAGATAGAACTTTCTCTAATTGCATGCAAAGCCTGTTGTATTTATTTTGCCCAGTATTCAGAATAATAACTCGAATTAAAATCTGTAATTTGCTCTCGTGAAGAGACCTGTTGCATGCGCATTGTTTAAGAAATTCGAACAACTCTAATTCGTTCAGTTGGGAGCTTAAAGTCATGCCAAGCAACGACGTATCCGAAGAATCCGATATAAGCAACTTCTGATAGGCTGTACAATTTTGCATTCTAAGCCTTCGTATAGCCATGCGAGATAACCTCATTCTGCACAAATCCTCCTTACCTGTATATTTTTTCACAAACAATAATCTACGTGTTTCATATAAGAAAATCCACGATTCCCGCAGATAATGATTCTCTATGGGGGTATTATGTATGCAGCTTACTGCAGATTTCTTAAGAGTGATAAAATCTGCGTTTTTAGTTTCATCTATGTTGCGATAAAGCATCTTCACATACTGTCTAATGCTCATGTGACATTCTGTTTTATCTTCTTCAGAAAGATTATGTATATCTTCCTGAATGTTTTTCCAAGATGTTTCTTTATCCTCATACGCCAGTCCGTGAAGAATGTTGATGTGCGCTATTATTTCCCCTTTGTCTAGGTGTTTCCATGCCCCTACAATTCCTGCCCAATTTTTCAAAATTTCGCACTGGCTCTGATCTTCTCTATTGCATTCAGGAATCACCCACTCTCCGCCTCTAAATTTTGCAGAATAGTTAACCGAAGCATAATCCCCTCTCACCTTAAACATACGCGTAGCAATGTACCATGCTAAATCCCGATTTATGGAAAGAAGTTTGGGGGCAACGCGATTTGCTGATGCTGCCGAGGCATTCGTTTGTGGATGCCACCAGCAGAACAAGTTATATATAGCCTCTCGTATCGCATCTCTATCATTTTCCATTATATTATGTAACTTAGCTAGCATGAATACAGAATGCTCAAAAAAGCGAGGAACAACAGCTGTACATTCTAAGCTCTGCACTACTGCCCACAAATATTGTTTACATACTAATGCCACCTGTTCTTTGTCACCAGTGTTAATGAATCGGGAAAAATTTTCGAGGTATTGCTCAGGCCACGATTCAGCGATAAGGGGCAAATGTTTTCCACTATTCGATATTATCTCCTGAAACGGGATTGAAAATAATATTTCAGCAACGCGGTCTCTAATCCTACTTGGACAGCAAAGTGAAGAACGAAATACTTCCGCTCCCATGGAATCGAGCAAGATGCAGACTCTTAAAATGTATTCTTTGATGTTCAGAGTTGCAGAGCTGTCGTTAAATATTGATTCATGGAAGATTTTAAAAGCACAATCAACAAAACGCTCCCAATGGTTAGATTTTATTCTATTTCTTGTAACCAGTGCTCGCAAAGTTTCGGTATATGTTTTCATCCCGAAATAATGAGTTCCATCGTAACTCTCATGCCAGATTGGGGAGTCTGGCACTTCCGATAAGGCTAGAAGGTCTGAATATGTTTCATCGCACGTTTTTTCATCGGTTCCTCTGATTTTTGATATAAACTGATTATGAAAGCATTCTTTAGCAGATGGTTCCGAAGATACTATCCAATATCCACAGAGTAGCAGTGCTATCAACAAATCATTATCAATCGCGGTATCATTGAACCATTTTGGCTCCTTTAAACATCGATTATTGCTTAAAAGTTGTCGAAGTACGGTTCTGGAAAAGCCCGATTCGCGAATAACGGATTGTTGCTCTCGATAAGTTTTGAAATACATAGCGGCAGTTTGCTCAATTACCGTAGAAGAAAGAAGCCCCAAATCCAGTCTAAACGGAGATGGATAAATCTCCTCGCTGGTAGAAATTCGAATGATGTGGGCACAGGGCTCAGTCGTGCAAATATGACGACCTACATCATTGTTAGTTATAATTGGAACCAAATCCCCGTTTGTGTAAAATCTTAAATTATCAATGACTTCTATGTTTGATATTACTATCGTTCTACTTAGATATTTCTTTAACTCCTCCTCGCTAAATAAGGCAAATAAAAAGGCAAAGGCCTCATCTTCGGATTCTGCCTGGATATCTAAATATTTCTCGCTGCATTGGTTAAACCAATCCGATACCTTCTTGGAATGCCTTTTTACTTCATATTCGAACAACATATCAGGCAGCGGAGGCGAGCAAACTTTCTTCCATTTTTCTGCCAACCACTCCAAATGCTCTGCTCCATGAACATGTTTCCCAATGATTTTCAAGAACCAAAGTTTTACACAAGGATGTTCATTTATCCAGTTACTTAAGATGCTCGCATCAATTACCCTGATATCTTTCCAAATCTTTGCAGACCTGACTTTGCTCCCCCATGAGTGAAGAGTCCTACTTCGTCTTGGCGTTACGAATACAAAAGTTTTATCTTGTATATTAGCCGTAGCCGCATTGTTTGTCCTCTTATCATAATCTCCCTTTGCCTTTTCTAAAACATTCTTATTGGTTCCCATCTCCCAGTAAGAAATGCCGGCAGGAACGTGACGGCAATCTTTGGTTGCATGGACAACACCATCATATCCTGGCTGTACAATATCATCGCCATAGGGAATGCGACATTTAAGCACATCTGGGGCTGTGGCCAAAATAAGTTTTTCGATTAGCTGGGGCAATTGCGCACGACTTTCGGGGGAATTTGCCCACGTTTCTAAATCCGTTGATGTGATATTCAATAAGTCTAAATCGCAGCTCATGAAATAGTGATTGAAATTATTCTGGTGAAATTATGATTGGATGTGCCATGACGTTATCACGGCTCGAAATAATACCACCCGATGAATTGGCTTCAGCACTTTAAGGCGAATATTGAAATTGCTACAATATTCAGCTACAGCAAGAAGATTCATTTTCCGATGTCATTATACTCCCCTCAGTCTATTTGTCAAGGGTGTATGCCAACAAGGGCAGGGCAAACGCATTGGAGTAGTGTCATGCAAAGCGGGTCATACAAATACAGACTTAAGGACCTCTAAAGCAAAGTCTTCCTGCAAGGCTGCCTTGAACTTCATAGAGCGATAGGATAACTTAGTAGGATGAGTATCT
>JAZQHA010000194.1:0-2191 GCA_045540315.1 Acutalibacteraceae bacterium
TTACAGTCTGCCGCGTTTGACCACTTCGCTATCCTCCCACAATTAATGGTGCCGACAGAGGGAGTCGAACCCCCAACCTACTGATTACAAGTCAGTTGCGCTGCCAGTTACGCTATGTCGGCAAAAAAAATGGTGGGCGATGTAGGACTCGAACCTACGACCCCCTGCTTGTAAGGCAGGTGCTCTAACCAACTGAGCTAATCGCCCGTTTCTCCTCTGGACAAATCTAATTCTACCAATAATCATGGTATATGTCAACAAAAAATTTTAGTTTTTTTTTAATTTTTTATTTAAGTCCATTTCCCGGGTCTTTCTTAAAAGACAAACATATTTTATTACAGATTTTTTCTTTTGTCTAGTTTTTATAACATATTTTTAAAATTTTAATAAAAGCCATAGATCAGACAAAGAAAAAACGAACTATAAGTTCGTAATATTCAAATGGTGGCTCCAGCGGGAATTGAACCAGCGACACAAGGATTTTCAGTCCTCTGCTCTACCGACTGAGCTATGGAGCCAAAATAAATGGCGGTCCGTACGGGATTCGAACCCGTGATCTTCTGCGTGACAGGCAGACGTCATAGGCCTCTAGACTAACGGACCACTTATGGTTGCGGGAGATGGATTTGAACCAACGACCTCCGGGTTATGAGCCCGGCGAGCTACCTAACTGCTCCATCCCGCGATAAATAAATTTTAATGGCGGAGGAAAAGGGATTCGAACCCCTGCGCCGCTCACACGACCTTCCGGTTTTCAAGACCGGTCCCTTCAACCAGACTTGGGTATTCCTCCATGGTTACTTGTTTCAGCAACAACTTGATTATAGCAAAACCCCATAAACGTGTCAACAAAAAATTAAAAAATTTTATTTATTTTTGTTTTTTCGCATATTTTAGGCATAAATCCAATATTTTTTTAGTTTTTTTTAAAAAAAGTATTGCATATTCAAAAAAATTGATATATAATCAAGAAGTCTTATGGAAAGACACGGGTGCTGCCCAAGTGGCGGAACAGGTAGACGCACAGGACTTAAAATCCTGCGAGATTTAACCCTCGTGCCGGTTCAAGTCCGGCCTTGGGCACCATTTAAAAATTAACTAGTTTCGGCTAGTTTTTTTTGTGCCTTTTTATACAATAAAAAAAAGAAAACTTTAGTTTTCTTTATTCTTATACTCTTCAATCCAATCAGGTAATGCTTCAGCTAATGGAGTAAATCCATTAACATCAACTATATCATTACTCTTCCCTTCACGATAATCATAATTTTTTATTGTTAACTTATATCTTTTATTTTCTTCATCGACTTCAATTACTTTTGCGTAAATTACATCATCAACTTCTACATAGTCTGCTACATTTCTAACAAACTTCTCTGATATCTCGGAAATATGAATTAAACCAGTATAGCCGTCTTCCATTAATAAAAAGATACCATAGTTTTCAATTCCAGTAACTTTCCCTTTAACAGAATCTCCTTTTTTTACATTCGGCATTATTTCCACCTCACAAATAAGATTATAACACATCAAAACATTTACACAAAATAAAATATTCGTTATAATTTACTTGGTGATTGAAATGGACAAAGAATTAGACATATTATCAATAATTAGTAAAAACGAAGAACAAGAACGTGAAGATATAAACAATGAAAAAGATCCAACTATTAAAAAAATAAAAACCGTTCTTTTCGGACTTAATGATTTTTTAAGATATGATGGTGGACATGTCTTCTTCGCAAATTATGAAGATAACATAGTTTATATAATATTCACAGGTGGATGTGCAGCATGTGAACATCAAGACGAAACAATTCAAGGCGGAATACTAATCGCACTTCAAGAAGAAATTCCAGAAATAAAACAAGTAATTAACATACCTCTTCCTTTTGGTATTTAATTACTTCTTTTTTTATACCCTAAAATATCCAATACATCTAACATATATTCTTCATATTCATTAATATTACTTACATACTTATCCATATCATCAAAATAATCATACGGTATTAATAAACTAAATAAAATATACTTTCTTTCATAATCACTTACATAACTAATATAATTATTTATTTTATAAACAACATCATTACTTAATAAATAAAATATTATATTTCTATATTTAAGATCAATACATAAATTAAAAGGATTATAATAATCAATAGTATTATTATATCTTTTTTTATGACTT
>JAZQHA010000195.1:0-1866 GCA_045540315.1 Acutalibacteraceae bacterium
TACAGGAACGACTCCTCCTCATAAGCCAGAGCCTCGTTAGCACCACAAAGCGTGCTCGGCAGAGCGTTCATACCAAGAGCAGCACGAAGTTCGCGCGTCTCTTCGCTGTACGCCCAGGGTATGCGGCAATCCACATTGATACGGCGAGAGTGAGCCACTACCGCTGCAATGGTGAACAGGATGTCGCCAAGCTGCATGCCCGGGATAAAATACGGGGAGATGTGAAGAGCGTTGTGCATATTCGTGTTTTTGGCTGAGTTCTTAAAGTTCTTGGAGAGACTTTCCGTTTTGCTCTCCAAAGTACTTTCTTGCTCTACCCCGTCAGAATCTGTCACCTTTTTTGAGCGAAAAGTGAAAATATTGACGATGGGCAGGTTTCTCAGCCCGGCTAGAATGCCGCTGCGCTTACGTTCCGGCTTAAAGCCGCTGTCTGTGATGGTCGCTGTCTTCATAGATTTATCTTTCTTGGTTGTTGAGGTCGAAGAATGCCCTCTATCCTTATCGGCCGTTTGCTTTGAAAAAAGTGGACTACTTTTTTCATTATTTTCTATTTTTCGTGCAGAGTGAGCATCCTCTTCACCCTCTATCTCGAAAAAGCCCGGCCGAATTGGCTGCTCTTTCTGAAATTTTTTGCGAAAAGAATTCCCTGTACACACAATAACTCGTGAAGTTCCTGAAAAATCCGCATGGATTTTTTCACTTTTCTGTTCTTTCGAGCTCTTGTGCATGGCGTGTACGTCCTTACTACTCGTCACGGCTGCCAAAAACGTGTTGTTGTTCTTGGAAGAATTTTTCAATTCTTCGCCGTGCTTCTGTTCACCTACTTCCCCGGAGCGGTCATTTGTCCGGGAAAAAGTGCCGATTTTCTGATTTTTCTGCTTCATAGCTTGTCTCCTGTTGTTCACCTAATCACCTGAGGGGTGCAACTGTCCTGAAAAACTTTTCTTTTTCTCGCGGTGGATTATTGGCAGTATACAGGATTACTAAAGATGCCCCCATTCCATGCTATTGTTAATCAGTAAGTAACAGCAATTTCAATTCGTATAGAGCGAAAATATCACGCATACAATCACCCGCATAAATAGGCTTTATCCGCATGAATATCAGTATGTTTGCCTTTCTTGTTTTGACATCTGCATTGGTAAAGAACGAACTACACCGTCTCGAAGAGAATCGCCTCGATTTCAGCCGGAGGGAGGTTGAGCATGTTGAGCAACTGCGTCACATGCGGTTGGCTCACTCCTATAAGTCTGGCCATATTCGTTGCACTCCCATATTTCCCTGTCACCAGCAACCGCTCCAGCATGATGGCGTTTGCCATGCGGATTGCCCGCTTAGTGGGGAACTTGTCGCATTGGCACACCGCATCCACGAGGTCATCCTCTGCCGTGCGCAGTCGCAGGACAGGTGTCACCGTACTGTGGTCGATGATGTAAGGAATCGAGAAGTCGCAGCCCTGGGGAACATCCACCGCAGCCGGGCGGTCATGCAACGGCAGCTCGCCGGGCGGCGGGATTTTCTCAATCGAGCTTTTCTTCTTCGCTCCGCGCTTGGTCGGTTCGAGGTGGAACGGAATGGAAAAGGTAAGTGTTTTTTCGGCTGTATTCATGGCATCACAGGTCGTTAAGGGTTACATTCAGCTGGGAGGTTTCCGGGTCAATGGAGATGGATTTGAATGCTGCATGGAACACGCGATCCAATTCCTGTGGAGTAGCGTCTTGCAAAATGAGGTCGAGACTGTACAGGCAGTCGGCTACCCGGTGGGCATCGAACTCCGGCAACTGGGCAATGATTGCTGCGGAAAGATTGGGATTATCCCGCAACGTGCCGAGCTGCTTCGCCACGAACTGCTCCATCTGGTCAGCA
>JAZQHA010000196.1:0-1596 GCA_045540315.1 Acutalibacteraceae bacterium
ATTTTTTTTTTGCATTTTTTACACAATTAAATTGTGTACTGCAAAAAAACCGATTCCGAAACCCTTAGTGCAGCGCCCGTTTTAAAGTTTGTGCTAACAATGAATTTTGAGAAAAGTGGCACCATAACGTACGTATATTCAAGTTAGATGTATGGGAACTTTTTTCTCAGTGCCACAGAGATGGAGGTGCCACTTTTTCCCGCTTACAGCATGTTTACTGCTATTTTTTAGCATTTTTAGCCTTAAACCCCTTAACTGAAAAAAATCAAAAAAAGAAGAGTTTCGTCAAGGGTGCGAAGCATGCGCTTTGCGCACTAAGCCCTTGACTAAACTCTTGCTTTTTTGATAATAAACTATTACGGGGTTTAAGGCTTTTCTTGGGCCTTGCGACACCCGACGCAGGCGCAGAGCGGAGAGCCCGTGCGAGAGACTGCCGAGCCGGGCGGTCGCGGGGGAATGCTAGGGTGAACACCCCTGTCGACGAGCACCTTGCCCCCAACGTTTCTTAAGCGCAACCTTTGCGGGGTTGGAGCGCCGGGGTTGGGGGTTTGGGGGCAGGGGCGGCAAGGAGGGGTGGGGTCGCTATTCCACTTTCATTTCTACTCCTTCTAGCCCTTCTAGTTTTACCAACGTTCCTTTTGCTTTTTCAAAATCTTCATTGCTATAGACTTTTACTGGATATTTTAGATTTTGACTATGCAAATACCTTCTCCCGTTGAATTTCATATTTCCCTTTCCGATGTAGCTTGTTATGTAATTTATTTTTATCTGCCGCTCTCTCGTTTGCGTTATTTTATTCACTCGTTTAAATCCAAATTTCCAGTCTAAATCTAGATTGGTAAACCCATGAAAGTGCCAGGCTCCATCCTTGTGGAGTTCTGGCACTAACACGTATTTTAGACCTTTTCTTTGAACAGCTTTCTTCAACCAGTCTCTTATACTCGCATAAATTTCTTTTTCATCGTATCTGCTCTTTACTTTTTGCGATGAAAATGTATATGTTACAAAATATTCTAAATCGACATTGGTTTTCACATAATCATTTATTTTGCCCTTAGCACGTCTTTTAGCGCCTTTTTCCGCCTCAGAGGTATCCCTACCCTCTGAACACTCTTTCGTGCCATTTTCGAGCATTTTAGACCCAATTCCGATAATTTTACAATTAAACACCTTGCGTTGATATACTTCTCCGTTTAAATCTACTTTCGTTATGCTGTTATATTTCTTCATCGTTTTTCTTAGACTCTCCTACATTCCTACTTCATTCAAAAACAGATTCTCTTGACTTGTTGCTCTCTTCATGCTAACATTTATCACAAATGGGGCTTTGAGAAACGGATATCGCTTCCCTTTCTTGGGCTTTTTCGAGAATCTGCTTTTTTGTTTTGTCGCAATTACAAAATTAGCAGATTTTTTTCTTTTTTTCAACAAATTTACGCTCCATTTTTTGGGGCTATTTTTTTTTTGCATTTTTTACACAATTAAATTGTGTACTGCAAAAAAACCGATTCCGAAACCCTTAGTGCAGCGCCCGTTTTAAAGTTTGTGCTAACAATGAATTTTGAGAAAAGTGGCACCATAACGTACGTATATTCA
>JAZQHA010000197.1:0-3191 GCA_045540315.1 Acutalibacteraceae bacterium
CCCATGCCGCCGCCTTTTTCTTCTTCCGGCGGCTGCTCGGTTTCTTCCGGCTCCGGCTCGGCTTCCACACCCGCGCACTCGCTCATGTTGGCGCTGCAAACCGGGCAAGCGGTGTTGACGCTTCCGGCAACGCATTTATCGGTGCAGCTACAAACGGGGGCTTCGGTCTGCCCGTCCTCCATAAGGGCGGTTAAATCCGCTTCGTCCACTTGGTTAAGGAAATGGACGGTATTTTCCCCGTCCTCGGCGCGGTCAATGATGATGTAAAAATAGTTGCCACTTTTGGTAACGACGGTGATAAACTGCTTGTCGCCGGACGCTTCACCCGTTATATCGTCCACAAGGGACATATTCCCGTCCGGGGTAAGGGGCTGCGGCTCATAGCCGCCCGTCGTTTCTTCCGGCTCGGTTTCCGGCGCGGGGGTTTCCTCGGTTACGGGGGTAGGCGTGTCGTCGCTTTCATCGCCACCGCCCGCATAAGCGGTAACAGAAAAGCCGCACATGATAACCAGTGCGGCAAGCAATACGGTAAACTTTCGGATTATCTTTTTATTCTTCATTGTCGTTGTCCTCCTGTTCGGCGGGGTAAGTGGCTTCCGGCTGCGGCAAGGTGATTTCGCCGCTGGCGTAAGCGGAGAGGAACGCGGCAAGCTGCGTCCCGTCAAGGTGTACCGCCTTTACCATTTGCACGATCTGCGCGTTTTCTTCCTCGACTTTCTGCGCTTCAAGGTCTTTCAGCTTCTTTTGCTGTTCAAGGATTTTTGCCCTCGTTTTCTCAATATCCCTTTCGATACGGTCAAGTTTCGTGTTCGCCATAGTCATTTACTCCTTTCCAAACTGTTCTTTCCATGAATAGCTGCGCCCCAATCCCTTAACGGTTTTAAGATAGGGCATAGCGTTTTCTTCCAAAGTCGCCGCCCGGTTAAATAGATCGGGATAGTGTTCTTTGAGATATAAAATCTCTTGTTTCTTCATGCTCGGACAAAAGAAACAGGACGATTTACCCGGCTGCGGCAATCCTGCCGCTTTGATTTCCCGGATACAATCGTCCCTGTTCCAGCCCCATTCTTCAATGAGGGGGTAGCGGTTATGATATTTTTTGTCGGCTTCGTTGTACTTGCGGGAATGTTCATACCGTTTCACTTCTCCCGCGTCATAGCCGATATAGCGGTTGACTTTCTCGCCGCGCTGCCATACTTCGCGGCAAGGCGCATAGTGGTTGCAAAACTTTTCCTGCGGTGCGATTTTGTGTTTCTGCGAACAACGCTTATGCCCGTAGGCAATCGACGGGAGCGTATGAGAGCGCAAGCACTCGGTTTCAAGAGATAGGCGGTTGCCGTAGCGGTCAACATACTGCACAACGGTAATCTGCGGCATACCGTGTTCCGCAAGCCATTGATTGATTATCTCGATAAATTGATAGGTATGCGGGTGTTCCGCGCCCGTATCGGCAAAGGTGATAAGGTCAATCGGGATTTTGTGCTTGTATAGGCCAATAAGTAAGGCGGCACTATTCGTGCCGCCGCCAAAAGATACAATATTCATTTTTCAACTCCTTTTAATTGTAATTTAACCGCCCGTAGGCGTAAAAGTGGGATTGCCAATAGCTGGTGTCCAGCTTTGAATACTGGATAGGGTCGCCACAATGCAGCATGACGGGGCTTCCGTCCCCGTCCTCGCCCACATAAATCCCCACATGGGAAACGCCGGGGGTGTCGTATGTACCCGTAAAGAACACCAAATCCCCCGGCTGCGGGTTAGAAACAGGGGTTGAGATGTTGTAAAGCCCTTGCGCCCCAAGTCTGCCCGTATTGTATAGGCCGCTGTTCGTCAACACATAACTCACAAAGCCGCTGCAATCAAAAGAGGTTTCCGGGGTGCTGCCGCCCCACACATAGGGAAAACCGACGTATTTATCTGCTTCCTCCATGAGCCGCGCAAACTTTTCATCGGAACCCAGCAGCGCGGCGGGTACTTCATAATCGGCGGGCGGGTTTTCATAGTATTTAGACACATAGCCGGATTGCGGGAAAAGGTCGGGTCTGTTTCCCAGCGACGACATATACATAGCGTACATGGATAGCTGTTCTTCGCCCATGATGTAAACGGGGACATGGGAGAGGTTGAAGTTTTCCAAATCCACATGAAGAATGTAATAGTTATAGGGGACTTCAACCGTATAGGGGTTGCCCTCGCTGTCCGTCCTTGTTTCGGTGCGGTAGCGTACCTGTACTTCTTCCTCGACCGTCAAGATATACTGTTTCTCAAAGAGCATTTCAAGGGTGCTTTGCACTTCATCGAGTGTAAACACGCCCTCATGCCACGCGGAAAGGATAGAAATTAGCACATAGGGGTCATGCTCGATCTCGTCCGCGTTTACCCGGTATTCGTCATAGCCGGGGTATTCGCTTTCGATATTGTCCAGCATATCTTGTAACTCGGCTTCCATAGCGGCATACGCGCTTTCCGCGCCCGTTATATCCGCGTCCTCGGAGAGATAGGACGACGCAATCAAGCCGCTGCCGCTGTTTCCGCCAAACAGGGAGCAAGAGGACACCCCGCCGAAAAGCAGCAGCACGATAAAGGCAATCCCGCCCACAATCAAGCAGCCTTTCCAATGCCGGACAACAAAGAACGTCGCCCGTTTGGTTTCCTGCGCGGTTTTCTTCGCCGCCTTTGCGGTGGCTTCAGCGGTTTTTTTCGCTTTGCCGCCCGCTTTCAGCGTTTTTGCATACTGCTTTTTAATGCGCTGCTTCTGCCAAAAACGGGAAATGGGGTTGGAGTGCGCAAGCGCGGGGTTATCGTGCAACGCCTTTTGATAGAGAAAATCTGCGTTTGCCTTTACCGCTTGTTTTTCCGCTGCCGCCGCTGCCCGGTAGGGTTTCAGCTTATGGCGGCGTATGCCGCCCTTAACTGCCCGCGCCGCCATGCCGCCCGCTTTCTCTCCGGCAAGTTCTACCCGGTGCCCGCTTTCCACACCGACGTTTTCTTTCTCTACCTCGTAGATTTTCCCATGTACGGTACTGTTTAACTCCTGTGCCGGACGGGATAAGGGGTTATGCCGCAACTTGCCGTTTGGGGGCTTATCCGTCTTTTCAAAGGAAAGGCGCGTCTTTGCCTTGCCTTTCGCTTCGTCAAAAACGCGCTCTTTCTTGATTTTGGTCTGCTTGGGGATAGCCGCCCGCGCTGCG
>JAZQHA010000198.1:0-2171 GCA_045540315.1 Acutalibacteraceae bacterium
TGTCTTCCTAAGACCGCTTGGCCTCCGACTTCTTTAGGTGCAGGTTTTTTGCTTACTTTTTTCTGAAAAAAAGTAAGTCATAAAGTCTAAAAGGAAAGAGAGAATAGCCGCACGGGCGTTCCGAGAGGGTGATACTTATTGATTCCTATCCACAGTAAATTTCTACTAAGCCCAAAATAGAGCTATCTGCGTCCCGCACTTATAAAAGCACGAGCCTTAAAGATACCTTTCTCTTAAATTCCAAAAATTGTTGTTAATACCCACCCCAAGCGACGAACCATTTACGGTCGCGGTCGTTTCATTTATAGCAAAGAGAGCTATAAACCATTTAGTATTAACTATTAACCGTGTGTTTATTATGATTTTGGGAAATTCTAAATTTTGGGTGGGGCTGATGCTCGGGTCCCTTGCCGGCGCAGTAATCTATCACTGTGCAACCTCAAAAAAAGCAAAAGAACTACGCGCCGCAATATGTGCGAGCCTGCACGACGGACAGTGCAGTCTGATGGACGATGCTCGCAACAAGGCCGCTGACGCAGCAGTGAAAATAGCCGATGCGCTCGCCGATAAGGCCGCCGAGGCTAAAGAGAAGGTTCACGCCTATACGGGAAAGTAGCGACCTTTATGTAATACAGAAATTATTAACAACTAAGAATTTAAGCCTTATGGACAGCAAGAAAAAACAAGAGAAGAAAGAGGATGCAAAATGTGCGCCCGCAAAGCAGTGTGCCACGCAGACAAAAAAGTGTGAGACGGATAAAAAGGATACAAAAAAGTAGTCGGGTAGAGGCACGGGTAAAAGAGGCCGCGACAAACAAGAAGTGTTTGTCGCGGCGTAACATTGTAGGTTTAAACAGTCTCGTCAACAACCTCGGCCCCGGGGGCATTTTTCATAACCGAAGCAACGCCATTCTCGCGTGAAGCCTCGCTTGAATACATCTCGCTTGTACCGATAATCTGGCCATTGCCTGCTTTCAGTACAAAATAGGGGCTGCCGTTCTTGGCCTCTTTGCGCTCGAAGCGGCCCTCGTCTGCTGCATTTTTCATTACCGACTCAATTCCGTTCTTGCAAGCTGCCATCGTTGTGTAGCCCTCGCTCGATAGAATTACCTGACCATTAGTTGCTTTAAGGTCGAATTGAAATTCGCCGTTCTTACGCTTTGTGATAACGAATTTTCCCATAATTTGTTGATATTAAATGCTTAGACAGCGTTAAATGTCTTTTTTTTTGTTATTAAAGGTTCGTGGCAAATGTAGTATAAAATAAATAAGAATCAAAAAAAGTTTATTCTAAAATGTTGCGTATTGTGATTTTTAAAATTTTTTAAATTCTTAATACTCCTCCTCGTCGAAGAATTTTATTTGTCCTTTAATACGTTGATAATCAATATTGATGTTTCACTGCAATCTGTTTGAGAAATACATATTCGACGATAAAAGGCGATGAAAGACTATTTGTTATCGGTGTGAATATCTATTATTGTCAAGCATCAATCCTTTAGAAACAGTTCCACTGCTTTTGTCAGTAATAGTACCTTCTTACTCCAAATAGGCGTCTCGGTAGCCATTAAAAACGTGTTTATAACTCCGATCATCGTATTTTCGTGTGTACTCCTCATGGTTGTGCGGCAGAAGTCTGGGGTAGTTTATTCCATCGTAGAAATACTCAAAAGCGATGCGCGACATTTCCATCTGTTTGGGGTACATCAAACGGTTGCGGTTGTATAATCGAACAAAAACATCGGCCCAATTACACTCTGTTACAGTTGACCAGCAAAATTGCCAAAATTGCATTTGATGGCCTTTTCTTAATTTTGAAAGGTAATCCAATACTAATTTGTCGTTTCTTAAAACATAGTTTATCAAATATGACTGAAAAACTCCTGTACACTCCCCGGTCTCTTTCATTCCGATGCTAAGATTCACTATTTTCTTGCATAGTATAGTATCGTTTATATGCGTTAAGGAAATAAGTGTGGTAATATGTTCACTGCACATATCGCACATTGCGTGGTTGCCGTCCTCATTAAACATAAAACTGTAAGTCATATAAAACTCTAACCACGTTGTGGGATAAGCCTCTAAAAACTCCATTTCTGTTTCGGTGGTGCATTCTCCACTCATTAAGACTTTGTACGCTTTGTTTATGCGTGCAGTATCTACGGGGAAAT
>JAZQHA010000199.1:0-3829 GCA_045540315.1 Acutalibacteraceae bacterium
GCAGACTACAGCTTCACGCCCGTCTTCGATGCCGATGGTAACCAAACAAGCCTCAAGACAGAAACCGGCATTTGGACTACCGTCTACAACGCAGAAAACCGCCCCGTCAGCTTCACCAATGAAGCCACCGGCACCGTGGTCACCTGCGCCTATGACAGCATGGGCCGTCGCAGCATCAAGCAAGTAACCGTCAACGGCACAGTAACGCTGCACCAGCGTTACATGTACCGCGGTTACCTGCAAATCGCCTGCATCGACCTCACCCGTAGCCACCACCCGGGTCTTTGGCTCATCACGTGGGATCCGACCCAGCCTATCGCCACGCGTCCTCTTGCCATCCAAAAGGACGGCACATGGTACACCTACGGCCTTGACCTCACCAAGAACGTCTGTGAGCTCTTCGGCTCCACCGGCTACATCGCCACCACCTACACCTACTCCCCCTATGGCTCCGTAACAGCCACCGGCACCGTTACCCAGCCTATCCAGTGGAGCAGTGAAGTGTGCGAGAGCGAACTCGGCATGGCATATTACAACTGGAGGTATTACAATACATCTTTTGGTAGATGGATTGGAAGAGATAAGCTCCAATCTATCATACAAAAAAGTTATTATAATTTTATTCATAATGCTATATCTTATATAGATTTCCTAGGTCTATTCTTAACGTCTTGTACAAGAAGCGAAGAATTAACGCCTGAGGACAAAATATCGATGGAGACTTATATTCCTCCTATTATTGTTTCGTCAAAGTACAAAAAAATGACGAATGATTTTTTATTAACAGACCCATACGAATATGGAGATAGTGACATGAGGATTAATCCATCAGGCTTCAAAAAAAAGGTTTTCATATACTCTACTGACGAGCCATACCATGAATTGCTAAAACTCAATTTTGATATCGCAATACCACTCGCCCCGCCTAAAGAACTTATTGCAAATCTACAAAAAGAAGTACATAAGTTATGTTGTATATCACACCTTTTTATACAAACCCATGGAGAGGATGGAACTATGTTTATTCCTGGTAAAGATAACACTTTGCTAAATTATTTCTCCAGCGTGGAACATGCTCGACAATTTGGATTGGAGTTAAGAACTATGTTGTGTAGAGAAACTAAAATAGTATTTTCGGTATGTGAACTAGGAAGGAATATAAAAACATTGCAAGCATTAGCTCGTGGTGCAGATAGCTATATTCTTGCTAATAGTCAAGAATTCCGATCATCGGATCCAAAAAAATATTCAGAACGGTATGCCATTATTGATAACAAATCATGGATATGGGTAGATAGATCAGGAGGAATCCATCACAAGCAAAACTTTTCAACCATACCACTCAAAACCGCCTATGGTCAGGTGAACGTGATTACACTCAAAGAGATTTGGAATTTCGCAACGGACTAACATATAATTTAGAATCACTTACACGTTTGACATGCTATTCTAAATTTATATTTGTCGTGATTTTGGCTCAGGAAGACTTTGTCTTCCTGAGCATGCTTCAATGGTTATCTATTTTTTAATGAGAAATTTGCATCAGCATAGTGATAACCCACATTTTTGCCGACATCATCATAGTAAAGGATGAGATAAGCAGAAGTGCAAGGTGGAGCCAAGCGAAGGATAATGGAATCGTGATGGGTAGACACGGCACGTTTTTGCACATCCGTCAATTGTTCCGGCAAAACACGCCTTGCATGTACCGCAGCATCATCGCGAGACCACGAAGCCACTACATAAGCAGGCACGGATTCCAAGGGTAGGTTCAATCGTTTATCCGCAACCGCCGGTAAGCATCCGAAAAAATGACGGATACCGCAAGGGCAACTGAAGTCCGCACAGCAATCATGAGGCTGAACAGCTCCTGTGCCATGGGAGAAATGATACAGCTCCACCAACTTGACAGCAGGGTCCAGCATGGCTATATCCAAGTACTCCTGATTGAGATTGAAGCGGCTCGGGTTCAGGTTGGCATACGGGCTATCATTACAAAGGTAAGCCAATACCTTGGCTTCAAAATCAGGGGTGCGAATCACGGGCACGCGACGGCGGAAAGCATCATAAATGAGCTGCATATCCTCATGCCCGGACACATAGGCCAAGTAACAGGCAATATCCGAATCCGCAGCGCTATCCGCCGTGCACAACAGGATGGAATAAGGCAGGAACAGAGGCAGCAATCGCTCGCTATTGTAACGCGAGGGCTTTGCCAAATAGCCATACAGAGCATTCTTTAAGCAGGCGTTGTTGTAGAAGTCATGTTGCTGCAATCGCTGAATTTCTGCCAGCAGCAGCGCGATTTCTCCGCGAACGGAGTCATAGTGAGGGTGCTTAAACTCAGCAGGTAACGATAGCACTTGCCGTATATGGAAATGCGGGTGGGTGTTCAGCTTTCGGAGCGTGCGGCACAGCTCATATACACGAGGCAGCACCTGCTCGGCATCAGCTGCTTGCTGTACGTTTGCAAGCAATTTTCGGAAGGGGATGATAATCTCCTGCTGCAAAGTGCGCATGTGCGTTTCCAAGGGAAACTCCGGGGGAAACTTCTGCGGATTCCTGATAGGCTCCAGCGCCACATGCGGGATTTCATCCGCCAAATCCTCCGCTCTCGCAGCGTCCGTTGTCCGGTCAGCCTCCAGCATCTGACGTGAATAGGGCAGGAATTGCGGGATGTATTGTTTTGCCCGAGAAGAGGGATGAGCCAAATGTCTGTACACAAAAATGCGCAATTTTTCATTCCCGTAAAAATCCGCCTGCGAGAGTCGCGCCACCTCATGAAACAGCGCGACCTCCGCCGCCCTGAGTTCTGCCGTTTGCAAGCTCGCAGCTTTCTGCCAATGCGCGGACGAACTGGCATCATACATACTTATGGTATCGGCCTTCCTCAGCTCAGCAGACAAAATATCCAAAGCTTGTAAGCTTGTCTCCGTATGCTCAGCGCAGGTGGTTTCATGCAAAAGTCTTGTGGCAGGCTTCACATATTTTTGCAAAACCCACGTCAACTGCTTTTCCGGGGTATAGAAGCCCGTATCTTGCTTGACCGGAGTGCTCATTTCTCCCACGCACAGCCAAGCTCCGAGCAAGACCACCGCTCCGACAAGCAGACAAATTACGTAAGTTTGTTTTCTTCTGAGTATCATAAAGGTGTTACGCAACCGTACACAGTAAGGTGAACCCCATTTTCTGACCACCGGCCATGTTGTTTAGGGAATTTCGGAGCCGACGCTTGGAGCTGTAGCCATGTTACTAATTTTTGCGTTGATTGTCAACCCTAATTTTGTGGCCACAAGTGTACAAGGTGATAATAAATCGACTGAAAGAGAATGTATTTATTCACCCCGACGCTTGGTAGGAAGCCCGAAGAAGTTATTGCCTCCGATTTGGTAGCCGATGGCTTTCCAACTGATATGGGTGAGGGTGGGGTAAACCTCGCCATTCCACTTGTATCCGCTATCGAGTACGTCTACCTCAATCATCGTGCCTTTATAGATGCGTATCAGCTGGTCGCCGGGTTCCAATTTGAGGTCTTTACTCTCAGGAGTGATGCTTACCGGGGCTTGGCCTGCCTTTTTCAGATTGTAGGTGGTCAGCTTGATTTCTACCACTTCGGCAGCTTCCGGTTTGGTAGGCTCAACGCCGGATTCCTGTGCCGGGGCTTCGGCGGTCGGCTCCACGTCCGTCACGGGCTCGTTTAATTCTTCTGCAAGCTCGGTTTCGCTGTGCGACTCAGGTCGAAACGTCTGTATTTCGTCATCTATCGACCTAATCCCCAAAACAAAAAGCTAAAATTTGTCTTTCGTTTGTAACTTTATTTTTATAAAAC
>JAZQHA010000200.1:0-1822 GCA_045540315.1 Acutalibacteraceae bacterium
ACGGACACCGTTCCCTCAAAGATGGTGGCTAATGTCTGCCCGAATTGTTGAATGGTCGGAGTCAGCGAATCAACGTAAGCGGTCAGGTCTGCCAGCACCGGGAGGATGGCGGCATTGATGGGTGTACCCATTTCCACAGCCAATGCAGAGAAGCCATCGGTCAGCGTACTCAGAGCACCCGAAAAGGTCTGCGATTGCAGCTTGGTCATATTCTCCAGCAGACCACCGGGACCAGTCAGCTTGTCGAGAGCGGCATCGAGGTCGTCCAGATTGAACTGGCGCTTGGAAATCCCCTTGAACACGTCCTCAAAGGAGATTCCTTTCATCTCCGCTATCAGCTTGCGGATAGGAACGCCTTGCATTTCCAAGGACTCTGCTACTTCGTTACTCAGCCCGGAGTTCTGTACCTTGGCATAGAGGAACGCCAGCTCCTTGAGCGGCTTGCCGGAAACCGAGGCAATATCGCCCAGCTTGCGGATAACCTCAATGCTCTTTTCCGCTGCCGTACCCATGGAAAGCAAGGTCTTTCCTGCATCGGAAATATCCCCGAACTCAAATGGCGTTTCGGCGGCGTAAACACGGAGCTTTTCTACGTACTCGGCAGCTGCTGCGGCATCGCCCATCATGACTTTGAATGCCAGTCCTGTTTGCTCCATAGCGGCAGCAGCCGAGGAAATGCCACCCAGAGTGGCAAACGCTCCCTTTACCGCAGCGATGGCAGCACCGATAGCGGCAAAAGAGGCAGCAAATTGTCCGGCAAGCCCCTGTACTGATTCCTTGGTCTTGCCAATTTCCCCCTTAATCTCGTTCAGAGCGTTCTGCAAGGAGGTGGCATCGCCGGAGAATGTGAATGTAACGTCAGCCATGTCTGGTCAGGTATTTGAGTCGGTTGTACAGGCTTTGAGCCTCAGCGGCTTCATCTTCGGTGACGCTGCGCCACTCGGTGATAACTCCCTCACTTATCCAAGCCGCATGCAGGTATTGCAAGGTCTTGCGGAGCGGCATCCACATGATATATTCCTCTGTCCACCCCGTCGCTTTGGCAATCGAGAAAATCACGGTTGCATTCAGCGCGGGGTAAGCTCGTTTGGGGAGTCAGTCGCATCAGGCTGAGGGATGGCAGATGCGGCTTGCAAAGCAGCTTGGTCTGCCGACAACGCCGAGGTGATGACTCGCAGCTCTGCCGGGCTGATGCTCATGGCAAAGAGAGCTGCTTTGCGGTTAACCTGGGAGGGTGCATTGTAGACAGTCTCGACCACTTCATCGAGCGAAGCCGCATGTACCCAGATAAACTCTGTGAGCGTTCGGGTGTCGATGTTGGTCATGTCGGCATCGCCGGAAGCAAGTGGATTACCCAGCTGGCGCAGGACTTCGAGCGAGCCAAGGGAGATAGGTCGTAGGAACAGCCCGGATTCGGTGCGAGCCGGGGGCTGAATCATGGAACGATTGTTGCTATCTTCGCGGGAGGATATGGAAATGGTAGGCATAATACATTGCCGGGATGTCAAAAGTATAAGCCGTTCAGACTTGAACGGATGAAGGCTATATGCTAGACTCCTCCCGCTTTTCCGCCACCACTCGTCTGGTGGGTGTCTGCGTGCACCGTCAGCGGAGAGTAAGCAGTCCTTTCCGCTGCGGAACGTAGCCATTTACAGTTACGGAAAACAGTTGAATTGACTGGCGGAAAACCATGTAAGATGTCAGTGACAACATGGATCGAGCTGATAGTGCTCATCGTACAGATAGTGATATTTGTCGTGAAACTCTAAAGGCTCAGCGCAGGTGGGCTCGCCCCCCATCTGCGCACTTCGTGTTATAGCTG
>JAZQHA010000201.1:0-2267 GCA_045540315.1 Acutalibacteraceae bacterium
CCAAGCGGTCTTAGGAAGACAAACTGGTAAGACAACTCCTTGGCTCACAGAACGACATGGCTACGATCCGACTTGGTGATTGCATGGTTCAAAGCTAACCCCAAGGGAACACAAACACAGTGCAGCAAGGAACTGAACATATCCCGGAAAACCGTTTCCAAATGGTGGCCGTCTCGCAAAAAGAGAGAGAAAACCAAAAAAGAAACCCCAGTCAAAAATCCCTGTCCGATTTGTGGTACTGAAATGGTAAAGACCAAAGTGGGTCCCCACTTCTGGGAACAAAAGTCCAAATTCTATGCTCGAATCGACAAAGACTGCCCCAACTGCAAACATCATATTAAAGGCAAAGCTTATCCCTGCCAGCGCTCAGGTTGATTCCTTTTTGGGCGCAATGGGGGTGCAATTTCAAAAAATGTAACCTCTATTGATAATAAATGGTGGAAGTCATTAATGTGGGCGACAGCGAGACGATGCGCAAGTGTGGGGCCCAGTAAAACATAACTTTAGTATGGGTTCCACACGACCGCTTGCTTTTGAATGATTTACAAAAGAACGTAAGCCTAAAAAGCAAGTGGTGCGCGGCGGCGGAAGGATACACAGCGGCAACCGGGGGCCACGGGGAAGACCGGGTGCATAACGGCAACCGGTTGAGCTGCGGCAGAGAGCCAATAAGACAAGCGTGCGCAGCGGCAGCTGTGTGAATACGTCGAGCGTGTCGGCACCCCTAACTGCAACGAGCGTAACGCCGGAGGCCTACTTTTATGTTTGGCATTCAGCGAGTTGCAGTAATGCAAAAGAGTCGCAATTTATTTGCGACTCTACCGAAGAAAAATGCACCGTATTCGTTAGACTGTATTTCATATATCCATACCACCCGAGCTCGGATAGAGGCACGAAATCCGAGCAGCCATGCGGCGTGAGCTATAGAATCACGGAAAAGTTTGCAAAACTATTGCAAAAATGCAATAAGAACGCTATACTGATAGTATGAATTGTCATACCCATTAGGCAACTATGCAAGGAGGCATCCTACTATGAGTTTTAGTGCAAGCATTAAGAAAATCCGTCTTGACGCTTTCATGAGCCAGCAAGAATTTGCTAAGGTGCTCGGAGTATCCTTCACTACCGTAAATCGGTGGGAAAATAATAAAGCCCTTCCAAGGTTTGAGGCTATGAAGGCCATTGATGCCTTCTGCCAGGAACGAGGCATTGATTTCGATATTAAGAAAATCCGCGAAGCCTAAATAATAAGTCCGGATTATTGGACACAACCATCTGTACAATATAGGCGAAACCTGTAAAAGGAGACATATACAATGCGTGAAGTAACCAACGTTGGCATTAACATAGCCGAGAAAGCAACCCTTATCTGGAATGTTGCGGATATGCTCCGCGGCCCCTTCAAACCCCACGAATATGGCCTGGTCATCCTGCCTATGACCGTTGTGAAGCGGTTCCACGATTGCCTGCTGCCCACACATGACAAGGTATTGGCTACCTACGAGAAGGTTAAGGACCTGGAAGTGGTGGACGGTTTTCTGACCCGGGCCTCCGGTTACCAGTTTTATAACATCTCAAAGTATACTTTTGAGACCCTGTTGGCAGACCCGGAGAATATTGAGGCGAACTTTAAAGATTACCTGGCCGGATTCTCCGGCAACGTGCAGGATGTGCTTGCTAAGTTTGACTTTGATAATATCATCCGTCGCATGGTGGAGAGCAACACCCTTTACCTCGTTATCAAGGAATTCAACTCTCCCAAGGGATATCTGGGCCCGGATAAGATATCTGCCGTGGATTGCGGCTACGTCTTTGAAGACCTTGTCCGCCGTTTCAATGAATCCTACGGCGAAGAAGCGGGAGCTCACTTCACCAGCCGGGATATTATCTATCTGATGACCGACATTCTGCTGTCTGATACCAAATTCAACGGACAGAATATCACGGTTTACGATATGGCGATGGGAACCTCCCAGATGCTCTCCTGCATGGAAGAGCGCATCCATGCTCTGGACGAGGATGCAACTGTCACCTGCTTCGGTCAGGAGTTCAACCCCTCCACCTTCGCCATTGCTAAGGCGGATATGATGATTCGTGGTGGCGACCCTAATAATATGCGATTCGGTGACACCCTTTCTGACGACCAGTTCAAGGGGTATCGCTTCGACCGGATTATATCCAACCCGCCCTTCGGCATCGACTGGAAGCGGGAGCAGAAGGCGGTGGAGGCGGAAGCCAAGCTGGGCGAAGGCGGACGCTTTGCTCCC
>JAZQHA010000202.1:0-7959 GCA_045540315.1 Acutalibacteraceae bacterium
TATCTTGACAAATGGATGTAGAGGTTGTATAATCTACTTGTAAGAGATAAGAAAGGAGTAAACAAAATGACAGAAAAACAGATTAATGACATTATCGAAGACCTTAACGACATTCTGGTAGGTCTTGAAATGGTAACGCGCAACGTACAGAGAGAACGCAGTAATGTTGAAGACCTTATCGGAAAATTTACCGCAATGCTTGCGGATGCGGAACCCGAAAAGGAATTCTACGAATTCATGGATGATGAAACGGGTGAATTGTATGTGGTTCGTGCTACTGACGTAGTAACCGCAAGAGAAATTCTTTGTGAAGGAAACAAGAAAAATGTAAGTTTTCGGGATATCATTTCTGAAGAAGTGGCCAACGCCGTTGGATTTGATTATTGGGTATAGAAAGAAAAAAGATACGTAAGTATCTTTTTTTAATTGGATGAATTGTCAGACTACTCTGAAAACGAAACCGTGCGGCCGGGCGCATAAAAAGAATAGTCAGAATTATCTGACTATTCATGACTATTCCCAATCTCCAAGTTCTTTACATGTATACAGCCATTCTCCATTCATAATCGCCGCATCACACAAAATCTCAACGGCTTCTTCTTCGGAATTTGCTTCCACTTCATCTTCCATAACTAACTTTACTTCAACCCAATATTTCATACTAACCCCTTTCTCAATAGGTATCTAAACCCATCATTTCTGCTTCTACCTCTGAAACTTTACCATAACAAGTTATTGTTGTGTTGGGGAACAGTTCCCGCACATAATCAAAATGGTTTTTACGTGTCGCGTTCTTAAGTTCGGTAAAGAATTCTTCACCACACAGTTCACTCTCTTCATCACTGATACCCCACCAATACGTTGTCCATTTATCCATTTTTATTACCTCTCTTTCATTTGATAATTTATTATACCATGAAATAAATTGTTTGTCAATACTTTTTCCAATGATAAGATATATAATTTCTCATATTATCTAACCACTTATATTTTCCCCATTCAGTAGTTTCAAGTGTAACATAAATGAAACCAATAATTGAAATGATTAACGCAAGAATAGCAACAATTAACTTTATCATTTTTTATTACCTCTCTTTCTCTTTTCTATAATTATATTACTACAAATTCATGGGTTTGTCAACAACTTTTTAAACTTTTTTTCAATCCAAGTTATCTGACAATTCTTACTTCGGCGCCGGGTGCGTGAAAAAGTTTTCAGAATATTACGTTACTATCCTCCGCCGGCGCCCGCGAAATTTTCAACAATTTCCTTTAAAAAGGGGTTGACAAATTCAAGATTTTATGGTAATATAATTACAGAAAGAAGAAAGAGAGGACACGAAAATGACTAAGAGAGAAATGGTAAACAGAATGGTAGTTCTTGGCATCATCACTGAAAAGGACGTCAACCACGTCATGAGAAAGAGTGCCGAAAGGGTTCTTTCCATTTATGTCTCCGCAGTACCGAAGAGACTCGCCTATCTCGGTCGTGCTTAAAAGAGGTTTTCAAACCTCTTTTTTAATCATGCTAATTATCAGACAATTCGAACTTTACCACCGGGCGCGGGCGAACATACGTTCTTTAAAAAAAAAAAAAAAAAACTTTTAAAAAGGGGTTGACAAACTCCCATTTTTTTAGTATACTCTTTATAGAAAGAGAGGTAAACGACATGAGAAAAGAGATTTGGTTCGATATGGATGGTACTATTGCAGACCTTTACGGCGTTAACAATTGGTTGGAAATGATTGTAAACTCCGACCCGACTCCCTATGCTAACGCCCGTCCGCTTGTCAATATGAACGTACTTGCACGGCGTCTGAATAAGGCACAGAAGAACGGATATCAGATTGGTATTGTTTCGTGGCTTGCTAAGGGTTCTAATACGGAATACGATGACGCAGTTACGAAGGCAAAACAGGAATGGCTTTCCGTTCACCTTAAGAGTGTTAAATGGGATTTTGTGGATATTATCCCGTATGGCACGCCGAAAGAGAACGGACGTTCTGGAATCCTTTTCGATGATGAAGAACGCAATAGAAAAAATTGGAAAGGTACTGCCTACCGTGAAGATAGGATTATGGAGGTTCTGAAAATGGTCGGATAATTTCAAATTATCTGACTTCGGCGCCGGGATTTTTTTAATTACTTTTAAAAAAAGTATTGACATTCGGCATCTTTGAGGTTATAATATATATAGAAAGAGGAAAGAAAGGAGAAATAAAAATAATGTATGTACTGACTCACTCTTCTGGATTCGTTTTCACTTATGAGACTCTCGCCGATGCTCTTGCGGATTTGGCAGAAATGACAGACCGTCTTGCAGAAGACGAGTTCTTCACCCTCGAGGTTGCGTAAGCAACCTTTTTTCTTTGGGGCTAATTGTCAGACTATTCGTTCTACCGCGCCGGTGCCGTTGTCAGAACATTCGGTCAATCTAAAAGAGTAAATTTTTAACCAATTTATTTTTAAAAAGTGTTGACTTTTCCTTAAAAATCTGGTATCATTATAAGTGTCAAGGGGGAGAGAAAGGACTAACCCAGGCAAGCCTAATGGGGAATGGGTTCAAATCCCATGTGAGGACGCTCACAAACCACGAAACTTTTTAAAAAAGTTGTGAGAAACCCCTTGACAAATCACACCAAGTGTGTTACACTATATTTGTCAAGGGGACAAGGTAGGTAGTCGGTAGGGCGCGCCACCACTCCGAATGACAAGGTTAAAAATTTTCAAAAGAAATTTTGAGAACCCCTTGACAACAAGCACTCAGTATGCTATACTAAACTTGTCAAGGGGGAAATGACGACCATCGTGTAAGGTGGGCTTATCCAAGGCGAAAGTACAGGTGGCAGGAAGAGAATCCGTAAAAACATCTTACAGAGAGGACATTTCCCCTTGACAAACCAATCAATCCATGCTACAATATAAATGTAAATGAGGGATGCGAGGCAGAACCACAACGGAAGTCTCTTGAGTGAGACGGGTAAGTCCTTCGACGACGAAGTCCTCGACCGCACGGAGTCCTGTTGTGCGGGATAGAAATGTGAACCAAGCCCTTAAGTGTGGCAACCCGAAGCCTTTGGAACGGGGACGGCAGGACAAGGCATGGCACTCATGGCGAGTGCCTTTTTTATTTGCCATCCAATTGTCAGACTATTCAGAATAGTCGTGCACTTGCGCCGGCCGAGTTTTCAGACTATTCAGTCGGCGCCATTGTAAAAAAATTTTTTAAAAAGAGATTGACAAAACCGTTATTCTATGCTATACTATAATAGGAGGGAGGGGAATGACGATACGGGTTAGTCTTGGCTAACTGCGCGAGTTGTCAGAATCTTTCGGCAATCCCACTGGCCGCCGAGCATGCTCAATTTTCAGAATATTTCGAAAGTTTCTTTAAGCATGCTCATGCTGCTCGCTGGAAATTTTTGGTAAAATCCGAAATTCACTTGACTTTTTTAAAAATTTATGGTATAATATATATAGAAAATGAGAAAAGGGAAACTCCAAAATTCCCATTCCCTTCTAATTTCAAAAGAGCAAAAAATTTCCCCTTTTATCACTTGACAGATTCAAAAAATTAGTGTATACTCTAAGAGTAAAATGAAGTGAATACAGAAAGGTAGGTAGTCTATGGCTATTAGTCGCAAAGCAGAACGTGAGATTCTTAAGTCTGAGTATCTGAATAAGGTTATCGAACTTTTCGGAGTCGATGAGCAGGTACTGCGTGTCAAGTCCAATGAGATTGCATTCCCTGTTGTGGGATGCGAAGGTAACGAGGATTTCATCGTTATTACGGTCAAGGTACCCACGGGTGCGAACAAGGGCATGGAACCGTATGACGGTTTTGCCATGGCTGAGGAATACGAGATGAACCTCAGGGAAAAGGCCGAGAAGGCCGAGAAGGCAAAAATTGCCAAAGAGAAGAAGAAGGCAAGAGATGCCGAGGTCAGACGCAAGAAGGCAGAAATTGCCAGCAAAGCCGAATAATCTGACATTTGCGGAGCGTGCTCATGAGTGAGCACGCTCTTTTCTTTCAGTCCAAAAAGTCAGAATATTCTGACAATTGAGCGTGCTCACGCCCGGACGCCGAGATCGAATAGTCTGAACATTCCGTTAAAAAATTTTTTCAAAAAAGGTGTTGACAAGTCACGCCACAGATGTTATAATAAGGTATCAAATGAAGAAAGGAAAACATACACCATGGCAAAAATCGACAATCGCAAAAACTACTATCTTACTATCGACACTGAAACCGCAAATGGATTTGATGACCCGATTGTATATGATATCGGGGGTTGTATCCACGACAAAAAGGGAAACATTATGGAAACTTTTTCCTTCGTTATCTATGAAACCTTTTACGGCATGAAAGACTTAATGAAAAGTGCCTATTATGCCGATAAAATCCCAATGTATCAGAAAGAAATTGACGAGGGAAAACGGCAGGTAGTACGGTATGCCACCGCAAAGAAATATATCCGTACCCTTTGCGAAAAATACGGAGTCAAGGCAATTATCGCCCACAACGCAAGATTTGACTATAGGTCAACCACTCGCACACAAAGGTATTTAACCAAGTCGTTTAATAGGTATTTCCTTCCCTATGGTATTCCAATATGGGACACACTGAAAATGGCGCAAGATACCATTTGCAAACAGTGGGCGTATAAAGAATGGGCATACACTCACGGATATATGACAAAAAATGGTAGAGTCAGAGCCACTGCGGAAATTCTTTATAGATATATTTCGGGCGATTGGGAATTTTCTGAAAATCATACAGGACTTGAAGATGTCTTGATTGAAAAAGAAATTTTCGCACATTGTATGGCACAACACAAAAAAATGAGAAAAGAAGTATTTGCGAATTAATTCAAAAGAGGGATTCAATTCCCTCTTTTCTTACAAGAATGAATTGTCTGACGATTCCGACTTCCGCGCCGGACCCAAGGATTTTAATTGTCAGACTATTCGTTCAACTTCCCGGCCGCGAAGTCACAATTTTCAGAATTGTCAGACTATTCACGCACTTGAGCATGCTCAGTAAAGGGTAAATTTTTACCCGTTTTTTTCTAAAAAAGACTTTACAAATTAAAAAATTTTTGCTATACTATAATTGTTCTTGAGGGAGGGAGAAAAAATCCCGAAAAAATTTCAAAAAAAAGTTTTAAAACCCTCTTGACAAAGTGAAAAATCCATGATATAATATGGATGTAAGGTTGAGGGAGACAGGAACTCCCCAAAAGTTAAAAAGGGTCGCGACCCACGCGAGAAAGAAGGTCTAATATGACTAAGAGAGAATTCCTTGAATCCGTTATCGCCCTCGAGAATGAGGAACTGTCTGCTTTCGCTACTGTGGAACTCGCTAAGATGGACGCCGCAAACATCAAGCGTCAGGAGAAGGCGAAGACACCGAAGCCCGAAGACATCGTGGCAGATGAGGCGATTTTCAACGCCCTCACTACGGATTGGCAGTCCGCAAGCGAGATTGCCGAAGCCACGGGTTACACCGTGTCGAAGGTGTCCGCAAGACTCCGCAAGATGGATGACATTCTGACTGCGGATGGTGCGGAACTCGGTATGGGCAAGAAGAAGGTCTATGCCATCGCCATCGCATAGTCGATGTGAAGGAAGAGTCAGAGAAATCTGACTCTTTTTTCTTAGGATAAATAGTCAGAAAATTCTGAAAATTAATTTCTGAGCGTGCTCATCCACCGTGCTCAATTAACAAACTATTCTGACAATTGCGCCGGCCGCGAATTCAGAATTGTCTGTCAATTAGATTTAATCGATTGGTTCGTTAAAGAGTAAATTTTTACCCAATTTATTTTTAAAAAGGGTTGACAGATTGAAAATTTTTTGGTATACTTTAGATACAGAAAAGGAAAGGAGAAAAAATATGAATACCTATCTCGTAACTATCAATGGCTATTTTAGTACCCTTATTGACTGTGCGTGTAGTGCTATTGCAATTCCTATGGCAATTGACTATTTTTCCGAAGTCGATGACGCAGAAGTTGAAGAAGTAAAAGTAGAAAAAATTTCTTGGTAAAAGTCTTGACAGCACTCTATAGATATAGTATAATCTATATAGAACGAAAGAGGTAACAGTTATGACAGGAAGAGATTTGATTATGTATATTCTCGAAAACGAATTAGAAGATGCTATTATATGTTCTTCTGAAGAAGGTAACATCTATGAGGTAGAACCGAAAGACGTTAATTATAGCGAATGGATGAGCAACGATGGAACACTCGGAAACAATTTGTGTATTGGATAGGAGGTAAAGAATGGAATTCAAGATTAACGAATATTTCTATGTATCTGAAACTGACCTTGACCGCATGGCGTACTTGTGTGTCAATCGTGGCTTGACCATTCCCGATGCCATGGACGCCGTCACCCTTGAATGGGAAGCAGGAAGTTTCTACCTTTTCGAACTGATTGCAGACCAGGTATATGAAGAAGTCGCAAGAAGAATCGATGCTTTAAAAAATTAAAAAAGTTTCTTCAAAACCCTTGACAAACCAAACAACATAGTATATAATATAAATGTAAGTGAGAGAGAACCGCAAAAGAGGTAGGTGGCAACCGAAGTCTATCGGCGGGATACAAAAGAGGATAACGGAAAATAGCCAAAAAAAATTTTTTTCAAAAAGTCTTGACAAACAAGACAAACCGATGTATAATGTAAATGTAAGATAAAGAAAACGAAAGGAAAGGTACAAACTATGATGACTATGAGAGAATTTTTCAAAACCGTTGCTAATGCTAATCTGTCCGAAGAAATGACCGAAATCGCAAAGACAAAACTCGCACAGATGGACAACACCAACGCAAAGAGACGTGCGAAAGTTAAGGAAGTAAAACCCGAAGATGCAGAACTGATGAAAAAGATTTATGCGGTTCTGACCACCGATTTTCAGACTGCATCCGCAATTGCCGAAAAGGTAGATTCTTCCATTTCAAAGGTGTCCTACCTTCTGAGAAACAGAATGGAAGGAGTTGCCATTGAAGATGGTTCTCAGTTTGGAGAAGGTAAGAAAAGGGTTTACGCACTCGCCGAGTAACCAAAAAAAAAGAAGGGGTTGAAACCCCTTCTTTTTTATTCTTATGAATAGTCAGACTATTCTGAATTCAGCGCCGGATCCGCAAAACGGATCTACCGAAATCCAGGTCCGCGCCGGTGCCGTTGTCAGAATATTTGTTCAACACACCCGGGCGAATTGTCAGAATATTTCAAATTTTCAGAATAAACTTTTTTCTCCGAAATGAAAATTTTGTCTTGACTTCTCAGCGCCGATGTGGTATAATATGTTCGGGGAACCTTTTTTAAATTGTCAGAATTTTCAGACTATTCAGAATTTTTAGAACGTTTAGAATTTTTAGACTATTCGAAATTTGCCGCGGGGTGTCAAATTTTCTCGGGAGCTGCAATCGCACCAGAGAAGCTGCAAAACGGCAGCTGCGTTAGGGAGCTGCAAAAGGAGCTGCACATTTATTAGTTCGTTCCGTTGGAGCTGCGTCTCAAAATTTGACAAAAATTTTCAAGTTTTTGAGGAGCTCGTTTGGAAATTTGACAAGAAAAATCAAATTTTAAAAATTAAATTAAGGGAGCTGCAAAACTTGATTTTAAAAGTCAAATTTTGTGGCGCGCTTCCGTTGAAGCTGCGAAATTGTATACAGTATACACGGCGCAGTCTCGAATTTTAAGCCTGTGAAAATTTGAGAAATCCAGAAAATCCCGGTATAATATATATGTAAGATGAAGAGAGGGAAAAGAGACTTCCCAAAAGTAACTGGGTGGCGACCGACGCCGAAAGGATTTAAAATGACTAAGAGAGAAATGTACGAAGCAATCATCAACGGAACCATCAATGAAGACGTTATCGCTGCCGCGCAGGCTGAACTTGAGAAGCTGGATGCCACCAATGCTGCGAGAGCTGCTAAGGCCGCAGAG
>JAZQHA010000203.1:0-6369 GCA_045540315.1 Acutalibacteraceae bacterium
TTTAGGGGAGATATAGCAATATGAAAAGTAATAAATACTTAACTATTGGCTTATTAACAGGATTTATTGTCGGTGGTTGCATAGGTGTGTTGGCATGGGCGTTTTTGCAAAATCTTTTTGCTATTTCTATTTGTGCAGGTATCGGAATGTTGATTGGAATTGTTATAGGTACATTGATTGATTATGAAAAAAATAATCATCAAGAGAAATAGAAAAAATGCACAATGCCTTAAAGGGAAAACAGGAATTTATTGTGCTATCCATCATCGGGCCAACCTGACCTGAACTTTCAAAACTGAATATCCACCGCCCATCGGCGGCCAGCGAAAGCAGTAAGTCTGAAAAAGATTTGCTGCTTTTTTCTTTATCCGTTTGGCAAAATCGCAAAGTCATCCGTAGTAGGTAGGTGAAGCCGGAAACAAAAAATTTTCTGCGGCGGTAGCCAAATCTGCATTTTCTGTATTTCTAAGGCAAAGGAAAATTTGAGAAAATTCCCGGCAAGCGGGTAGCTGGCGGCCTTTGAAATGTATCTTTAGCGGAAAGAAAGAACTGCGGGTAAAAATCGCCCCACGCCGTAAGATTTTTGCAGAAATCCGGCCAAAACAGGCGGCAGCTATACGAGTAGTAAGTGCAAGGGGAAATCTACGGCTTACTTAGAGCAAGTTTCTACCACGGTGCCAAAATCCGCAATTCTGCGGTTTTGCCCCTCGCGGGAAACTTGTTGGGGAGTGCCTTCCCCAAACCCTGCTATGCGGCTTACGCCGCAAAAATATTTCTGTCCGGCAGACAGGAAATGCCCCGAAAATAGCTAACAGACCAGCCCATTTTTTGTGATAAGTGAAAGGAGGTTTACAGCCCATGCCGAAGCGATACAACACCCCCCACCGCAGCCATGTTGTGAAAACCCGGCTGACCGATGAAGAATACGCCGACTTCACAGAACGGCTTGCGCCCTATGGTATCAGTCAGTCCGAATTTCTCCGGCAGGCCATCCGGCGCACTACCATACGCCCCGTACTCCATGTGTCGTCAGTCAATGACGAGCTGCTCTCCGCTGTCGGGAAGCTCACAGCCGAGTACGGCAGGATTGGCGGCAATCTCAACCAGATTGCCCGCACCCTCAACGAGTGGCATAGCCCCTACCCGGCTATGGCAAAGGAATTGCGGGAAGCGGCCGCCGACCTTGCCGCCCTCAAGTATGAAGTCCTAAAGAAAGTAGGTGACGCCGTTGGCAACACTCAAGCATTTAGGCTCTAAGAACGCCGACTACGGAGCCGCCGAACAATACCTGCTCTTTGAGCATGACGAATTTACTATGAAGCCCGTCCTTGATGAAAACGGCAGGCTTATCCCCCGTGAGGATTATCGCTTGTCCACGCTGAACTGCGGCGGCGAGGATTTTGCCGTTGCGTGTATGCGCTCCAATCTCCGCTATGAGAAAAATCAGCGGCGGGAGGATGTGAAAAGCCACCACTATATCATCAGCTTTGACCCACGGGACGGGCCGGACAACGGCCTGACCGTAGACCGGGCGCAGGCGTTGGGGGAGCAATTCTGTAAAGAGCATTTCCCCGGCCATCAGGCCCTTGTCTGCACCCACCCGGACGGGCATAACCACAGCGGCAACATCCATGTGCATATCGTCATTAACAGCCTGCGGATAGAGGAAGTGCCGTTCCTGCCCTACATGGACAGGCCAGCGGACACGAAAGCCGGGTGCAAGCACCGCTGCACCGACGCAGCCCTACGCTACTTCAAGTCCGAGGTCATGGAGATGTGCCACCGGGAAGGACTTTACCAAATCGACCTCTTGAACGGCAGCAAGAACCGTGTCACAGACCGGGAATATTGGGCGCAGAAAAAGGGACAGGCCGCACTGGACAAGCAGAACGCCCCCATGATTGCAGGCGGTATCACGCCCCGGCAGACCAAGTTTGAAACGAACAAGGAGAAGCTGCGGCAGACCCTACGGAAAGCCCTTGCCACCGCTGCCAGCTTTGACGAGTTTTCCTCTCTGCTGTTGCGGGAGGGTGTGACCGTCAAGGAGAGCCGGGGGCGGCTGTCCTACCTCACGCCAGACAGGACGAAGCCTATCACCGCCCGGAAGCTGGGCGGCGACTTTGACCGCACCGCCGTCCTTGCCGTTTTGGAGCAGAACGCCCAGAGGGGCGTAACGGTTCGCTACACCCCGCAGCACCAAGCCGCCAGAGCCGCCGAACAGACCGCAGCCATACCCGAATACCTACACGCCGGGAAAGGCCGCTTACAGGGCGAAAAGACAGGGAAAATCGACCCCAGACAGGACAGTGTGCAGCGGCTTGTGGACATTGAGCAGAAGATGGCCGAGGGCAAGGGCAAAGGCTATGAACGATGGGCGAAGATACACAATCTGAAACAGGCCGCCAAGACCCTGACCATCTACCAACAGTACGGCTTTTCTTCCCCGGAACAGCTTGAAGCCGCCGTTGCTACCGCCTATCAGGAAATGCGCCAGACCAGCGGCGAACTGAAAGCACTGGAAACGAAGCTGCAAGGGAAAAGGGAGTTGCGGCAACAGGTACTTGCCTATGCCAAGACCAAGCCCATCCGCGAGGGGCTGAAAGCGCAGAAATCCGAGAAAGCCCGCGCCGCATACCGCCAGGCAAACGAGAGCGATTTTATCATAGCCGAAGCCGCCGCCCGGTATTTCAAGGCACAGGGGCTTACCAAGCTGCCCGGCCGAAAAGCGTTGCAGGCCGAGATCGAGCAGCTTATCTCCGAGAAAGACGGCCTGTACAACACCTATCACGAACAGAAGCAGCGGTTCAGGGAGTTGCAGACCGTCAAGCGGAACATCGACCAGATTTTGCGCCGGGAAGAGCCGCACCGCAGAAAGGAGCAGAGCCATGAACGATAAGCCGTCCCGCATGGACTACCGCCAGCACCAGGCAGCCCGCCGCCTTGTGCATGAGTGCTGTAACTACGACGAGGGGAACTGCCTGCTGTTGGACGACGGGGAGCCTTGCGTATGCGTCCAGAGCATTTCCTTTTCCCTCATGTGCCACTGGTTCCGTGTGGCTGTCCTGCCCCTTGACGGGGAGCTGGCCGCAGCCCTCTTGTGCCGGGGAAGCCGGAAACGGTGTGCCGTCTGCGGGGCGGCCTTTGTCCCCAAATCCAACCGGGGAAAATACTGCCCCGACTGCGCCGGGCGCATGAAGAAAATCAAAGCCGCCGAGAGAAAGCGGAAACAAAGGCAGAGATGTCACGCTTTAGAGCCTTTCAAACCCGCATAAATCAAGGCTTTTTTCGTGGGTGTCAAAGGGTACGCGATACATTTATCCTTTTCCCCCGGAAACGGCGTTTTAATGCGTGACAATACGCCAAAATCAACCCAAACACAGGGAGGTGATCCTATCGCTGATTATATCAGGGCAGACACGCGGCTGCCCGCCTATCTGCCGTATCCCCGTTTCCTGCTGAAAATGGAGATTTCACAGACCGCCAAGCTGCTGTATTCGCTGCTGTTAGACCGTTCCACCCTCTCCCAGAAAAACAAGTGGCTGGACGACGAGGGCAGGATTTATATTATCTATCCCATCGCGGAGATAGCAGAAATACTGGATAAAGGCAGCACCACCATCAAGGGGGCGCTTAATGAACTGGACACGGCGGGGCTGTTGGAACGGGAACGGGGCGGCTTCTCCGCACCGAACCGGCTTTATGTCAAAGTACCGCCAGTGCCACAGGTACAGTTTTCAGACCAACTGATGGCCGGAAGTCCGCCCCTCATAGAGCCGGAAAACCGTCCTACTGATGGTCAGAAAACCGACCTTATGATGGTCGGAAAACCGTCCCCTAACCAAACTACTATAAACAACCTTACAGAGAGCCAAACAAAGGGAGTGAGTGGGGGGCCGTCCGCGCCCTATGGCCGATATGGAAATATTTTTCTGTCACAGACCGAATACGACGAGTTGCAGGCAGAGTACCCTGACAGGCTGGAACGGTTCATCGAGGAAATGAGCCGCTACCTTGCCGCCAACGGGAAAAGCTACCAGAACTATGCCGCCGCCCTGCGGATATGGGCGGGGAACGACAAAAAGGAAGCCCCTAAAAAGGGCATACCAGACTACTCATGCAAGGAGGGCGAGAGTTTATGAAGAATGAAATCAACGCGGTTTTGGAGAATATGACGACCACCATCCCGGAGCCGGAGGACTACACCGGCGAGGACGGTTTACTGTACTGCGGCAAGTGCCGCAAGCCGAAAGAAGCCTATTTTGCGCCGGATAAGGCCGCTATCTTCGGGCGCGACCGCCACCCGGCAGAGTGCGACTGCCAGAGAACCGCCCGCGAGGAACGGGAAGCCGCCGAAAAGCGGCGCAGACACCTTGACACCGTGGAAGAACTGAAACGCCGGGGCTTTACCGACCCCACCATGCGGGACTGGACTTTCGAGAACGACAACGGCAGGAACCCGCAGACCGGGCTTGCCCGCCGGTATGTGGAGCATTGGGAAGATATGCGGACAGACAATATCGGCTGCCTGTTCTGGGGCGGCGTAGGCACCGGCAAAAGCTACCTTGCAGGCTGTATCGCAAACGCCCTCATGGAGAAAGAAATCCCCGTCCGCATGACGAACTTTGCTCTTATCCTCAATGACCTTGCCGCCAGCTTTGAGGGGCGCAACGAGTACATTTCCCGCCTTTGTCGTTATCCGCTGCTGATCCTTGACGACTTCGGCATGGAACGCGGGACGGAATACGGGCTGGAACAGGTGTTCAATGTGATTGACAGCCGTTACCGCAGCGGCAAGCCGCTGATCGTCACGACCAACCTTACGCTGGACGACCTGCACAACCCGGAGGACACCGCCCATTCCCGGATTTATGACCGCCTGCTTTCCATGTGCGTCCCGGTACGCTTTACCGGCGACAACTTCCGGCAGGAAACCGCCAAGCGGAAAATGGAGAGCATGAAGAAACTGATTACCGACTGAAAGGAGTATTGCCTATGGCAGATAACAAGCAGCACGACACCCGCACCACCCGCCGCCCTGACTGTGTGACGGAAATCCGCATGGGCAATTCCGTCCTTGTCGTGTCCGGCTATTTCAAGAAAGACACCACAACCACAGCCGCCGACAAAATGGCGCGGGTACTGGAAGCGGAAGCCGCTGCTACACAGGAGCCGACTTATCCGGCGTGAACCGGGGCATGGAAAAGCGGCCATGCCAGGGAGCATGACCGCTGGAACGAAAATCGGAAGTGCTTTAGCAATTCTTAATCTCATTCTCTATAAAATAATTTGCAATTTCAAAGGCTTTTATTCTTCTCTTTGCCAATGTGATTTGTGATTTATAACGCTCGGAATTATCCTTTGATTCAAATGTTTTTACTGTTTCTCTTAGCTTGTGCAGAGTTGAATCAATTTGCCTTTTGGCCGCGGTTAATTCATCTATTGTATACTTCATGTTTTCTCCTTTAACTTCTGATTTTTTTGTTAAATCAGAGTATACCACGGAGTTATGAACTTTTCTACTGCAAATATGGGACGACAACCCATACCATAAAAATCGGAAAATTGAAAAGCTGTAAAGAAGCAAATTTAACGCTTTTGCCGCTGTACAGCCCCCGCCGTTCCGTGGTACAATGAAACCACGGAATAGTGGGGCTGGCTGTCGGAAACGGAGGATTTTATGTTAAGACAAGCCACCCAAAACCTCATTACCGCCCTTTATCCGAGATTGTCCCACGAGGATGAATTGCAAGGCGAGAGTAATTCCATATCGAACCAAAAAAGGATACTCGAAACCTACGCAAAACAGAACGGCTTTACCAATCTGCGCTGGTACACCGACGACGGTTTTTCCGGCGCGAACTTCCAGCGGCCCGGATTTCAAGCCATGCTTGCGGACATTGAAGCCGGGAAAGTGGGTACGGTCATCGTCAAGGACATGAGCCGGTTAGGGCGAAACTACTTGCAGGTAGGGTTTTACACGGAAATGCTGTTCCCTCAAAAGGGTGTGCGTTTTATCGCTGTCAACGATAATGTGGACAGTGCCAGCGAGGGCATGGACAACGATTTTACCCCGCTGCGAAATCTGTTCAATGAATGGCTGGTGAGAGATACGAGCAAGAAAATCAAGGCAGTGAAAAAGTCAAAAGGCATGAGCGGCAAGCCTGTTACCAGCAAGCCGGTTTACGGCTATGTGATGGACGAGGACGAGAATTTTATTATAGACGAGGAAGCCGCCCCGGTGGTGCAGCAGATTTACCAGCTTTGCCTTGCCGGGAACGGCCCGACCAAGATTGCCCGTATGCTGACGGAGCAGCAAATCCCCACGCCGGGGACGCTGGAATATCAGCGGACAGGCAGCACCCGCCGTTA
>JAZQHA010000204.1:0-3729 GCA_045540315.1 Acutalibacteraceae bacterium
TAATTTCGCTATCCACGCAGTGGATAATTTCGCTCATGGCTCCAGCCATGAATTTCGCTGCCCGTCAGGGCAATTTCGCGTGCGGGCTTGCCCGCACATCTTCCCCTACAATTTCCCATTTAGTGGCTCCTTGGTGAGTCGTTCTATGCTCAGCAATAAACGCCGTGCGATGTACAAAGGAAATGCCAGGTGCGCCTCCGGTTCGCAGTAGGACTACGACCGGGTTACAAAGCATTTGCTTGCGAGCAAAGTGAGCGAAATTCTGCACCTTGTCCATCGTCCATTTGCCTTTGTACTTCCTTAGAATCTCCCATCTTCTCCGACGCTTCAAGAATCAATCTTGCTGTATCGTTTATATTCAGTGGTTAATATCCGGTGATGTCCTTTGTTCTTTTCGTAGTCTTTTCGGTAGGTGGTTCAGCATTTGAACTGCTGTAGCAAGCTAAATATAAGTTTTTGCCCAGTTCTGCTGAAAATTGCACCATACGATAAATGCCTGACTCAAGCAAGATAAATCTAGCCGCTTACACTTCATGCCCGTACTATAAATACGTCATGAGTATTAAGGAGTCATCAGCAGTTCAAATGCTGTATCATATCGAACATATGTGAGAGGAAATGACCAACAGTCTCACGAACATGCGAGGATACCTACTCACATTTCAAACTCATTTCCGGTATGGCACGTTCCAAGAACTCTCTAAATAATAGTACAAGCACAGCAAAAAAACCAGCAACCGTAAAAAAAGAACGTCTGGATGACATTCTTTTCAGCTGCCGCAATCACTTGCGTGGTCGTGCGCCCATGACCGACAAGCGTGACTTACTCCTTACTCTGGTATTCCTCAAGTTCATTGGCGACCGCTTCAATGCTCGAAAGAATGAGATTCTAACGGAATTCGCTAATGAGCCACTATACTCGGAAATTGCAGTAAAAACGGCATCCTATTACAAGCAGGCTGGTATATTCTTTCTCCCTGATGAATGCCTGTGGAGTGAATTGGTAAAAACTGAATCCCGCAATATGGCGGTGGCTTTCGATACGGCGATTGCCAAGCTCGAACAAAATGAGGAAAAGCTCCGCAACGCATTGCCTCAGCAGATTTTCACCAAAACTGCATTGGAGCCCGGTGTCATCAAGTCGGTAGTAGATGATATCAATCGTATCGACCCTGCCAAATTTACGGAAAAGGATCTTATCGGACGCGTATACGAGTATTTCCTACAGGCCTTCTCCATCAATGCCGATAAAGAGGAAGGCGAGTTCTACACGCCACATAGTATCGTGGAACTGATAGCCTCCTTGATTGAGCCTTTTGATGGCACTATTTATGACCCGTGCTGCGGCTCCGGTGGCATGTTCGTACAAAGTGCCAAGTTCATCGAGGCTCACGGAGGCAACACGCAAAATGTGACTGTTTACGGGCAGGAGTCCGAGCCCAGCACCTTCCGACTGGCCAAGATGAATCTGGCCGTGCGAGGCATTTCTTACCACCTTGGCGACAAGGCGGCATCCACGTTCACGAATGACCACCATAAGGACAAGCGGATGGACTACATCATGGCGAATCCGCCTTTCAATCTGAAGAAATACTGGAGCTCGCAACTTGATGATGACCCAAGGTGGGGTGACTATGGCACCCCGCCGGACAGCAATGCCAACTATGCCTGGATTCTGCACATGCTTTCCAAGCTGGATGTCCGCCACGGGGTTGCCGGGTTTCTTCTGGCTAATGGAGCTCTGGACGATAGCGACACGCTTGCCATCCGTCGCAAACTGTTGGAGAATGACAAGGTGGAAGCCATCATTGTGTTGCCTCGTAATATGTTCTACTCCACCGATATCAGCGTGACTCTCTGGATTCTGAACAACAACAAGAAGGGCGGCAAGTGGCATGGTCGTCAGCTCCGCAACCGAGAGCATGAGTTCCTTTTCGTAGACCTCCGCACATGGAATACCAATTTATACGAAAAAAAATATGTGGAGCTCATTCCCGAACAGATAGAAGAAGTGTGCCGCATATATCATGACTGGCAGACCCTTTCCTCCTCCGAAAGTCCCGCAAAATATGCCTGTCCGGAGTTGTATTATTCAGCCGGAATCAAAGAGGTAGAAGAGAAGAATTGGAGCCTTGCCCCCAGCCGTTATATTGAGTTCGTTGACCGGGATGAGGCTATGGATTTTGATTCGATGCTCCAAGAAATAGGAGCTCAGTCGGCTGAGATAATCAAGCGGCAGACTGAAAATCAAGAGAAATTATTAACAGCTTTCAAGACTTTAGGATATGGATGTTAAGCTCCAAGTTTTGAAGATGGGCGATTTTAGCCAGCGTTCTGATGAGAGAAATCAAGATGACGCTTTGGGAGTATCTTGTGTACGAGGTATTTCTATAGATAAGAAATTCATTGATACTAAGGCTAATTTGGAAGGCGTTTCCCTAACTTCCTACAAAGTGGTCAAGCCTAATGCTTTTGCCTTCGTTACAGTCACTTCCCGGAATGGAGAAAAGATTTCTTTGGCTCTTAATGATTCGCGAGAAACTTTTTTAGTATCTGCTACTTACGAAGTTTTTGAAATTAATCCATCTATTGTTCTCCCCAGATTTCTCTATCTCTGGTTCCAGCGTCCTGAGTTCGACCGATATGCTAGATTTCATTCATGGGGGAGTGCTCGCGAAACTTTTTCTTTTGAGGATATGCGGCGCATCGAAATCCCTGTACCTGATATCGAGATTCAGCAACAGCTTGTCGATGTTTGGGAGGGACTCAATAGTCTCATAGTTGACAATGATGCCCAAGCCGAACCTCTCATGGAGCTGTGCATGAGTTACCTTAAAAGGTTGAGAGAGAGGTTCCCACTTGTAGAAATTGGCGATTATATTCAAAGGATTGACGTGAGAAATACAGATAATTCCATCAAAAGAGTTATGGGGTTATCTGTAAGCAAAGAGTTTAGGGAACCTACAGCGAAAGTTAATCGAGATGAGCTTAGCAAGTACAAAGTATTAGCTCCTAGACAATTCGGTTTCGTGCAAACAACAAATAATGAAAAATGCCTAGTTGTTTGTCTGTCGTCGTTCAAAGAAAGTATTGTGATTTCTTCTGTAAATGAAGTATTTGAGATTATCGATGAGAATGTTTTATTGCCTGAATACCTACATTTGTGGTTTTTGAGGAAAGAGATGGATAGATATGCACGATTCCACTCATGGGGGAGTGCACGTGAAATCTTTAATTTCGAAGATATGAAGCGAGTGCGGATTCCTATTCCTCCTATTGAAATACAGCGAGCAATAGCAAATATTTACGAATGCGCCAAGGAAAGTAAAGCCATCTCCACCGAAGCGGAGAAGCTCCGCAAGGCGGTAGCTCCGGCTTTGATACAGAAAGCGATTCATTACTAACTACCCTATCGTCTGGAAATGAAAGGTAAATTTTACGAAAGCGAGTACGAGAAATCAGTTGTAGAGCTCCTGCAGCAAGCAGGTTGGGATTATACTCATGGCAGTGAGTTGCACAACCGCAAAATCACAGAACCGCTGCTGCTGGAAGATTTGACCCTGTATCTTCATGAACGCTACGAAGACTCAGGGCTGACCGAGAGTGATTTCCGCCAAATTATCGCCAATATTCAGAATGTCAGCGGCACCAGCGATTACTCCACGCTGAAGAAAACAGTCAATTTATACAGGGAAGGCTTCGACTTCACGCCTTCCTATCCCGGAGCTC
>JAZQHA010000205.1:0-3632 GCA_045540315.1 Acutalibacteraceae bacterium
AAGTTGCCTTTGCAAATCCAGATAGTCGTAGTGCAGATGCTTTGCAACCACTTTTACAAGCGGCGGCCGAGGCTACGTTTGCTTTGATTAACCCAGATATAAAGTTAACAGAGCTTGCAGTTACGGATACGGACGTTTCCAAAGATGTTTTTGGTACCATTGATACTAAGATAACACGAGATGGGAAGAGTTGTTCTTTTGAGCTTGTACAAGCCACTAGCCATGGCAACCTTACACATAACCCTTACGGTAAGGTTGAGTTTAACGATAAAGACGTCAAAAGCGATACTGATAGGCTTTTGGCAGCTACCCTAACAAGGCTAAAAGCCTATAGTTACGATATATCGAACGTGTTTTATCCGTTATATGGGAACTTGATGAATCGCGAATTTGACCAGGGCTGGAATAAGCGGGGGTTTAAGCCCGATGACCCACCGGTTTGTAAGGACTTTCAGGCGTTACGTGTGCTACAAGTCTTGCTGGAGGAGCCAAATAATTGGGACAGGATGAATACAGCTGTACGTAAAAACCCGTACGCCTATCTGTCATCGCTACCAGTAGTTATGATAGACCAACAGAAAAAAACGGTGAAAAGAAGCACTGTTGCATGGGTTACTTATCAGCATTTTCATACGGTACTTCGATACCGCTATTTTGGAAGACCTCGCAACTATAGTACAACTTTGAAAGAGTTTATAACAAGAAGTTTTGGTGGAAGCCAAGTGATAGAAGAAAATGGTTTTGTTTATTTAATTGACGATAAAGAAGTTACACTTTGTACATATGTTGGAGAAGCAGAGAAAATTGAGATTCCATCAGAAATCCATGGTTATCCTGTTACAAAGATAGATGATGGTTGTTTTTATCAAAACCGCAGGATAACACACGTTACAATTCCAGCGTCTGTTCGGACGATAGGTGACATGGTGTTTGACGACTGTGTAAATTTGGCCACAGTTACATTTGAAAATGCTGGCACGCTGCATGAGATTGTAGTAGGATCCTTGGGCCAATGTGTCAAGCTCGCAACGATTAAACTTAACGGGCCTTGTGAGCTCACAATAGAGACGGCTCGAAAGTTGCTTAATTTATCATTTACACCAGAGAAATTGGCGAAAATGTTTGGCGGGCGCGACTCAATTGCAGTTGACAAGGGTTCAGTGGTAATTTTTGATGTAAGAAAAAAACGTATGGAAGTAGTTAGAGTGGCAATGTAGCGTTAGCACCTGTGAATTTGGCTCAAGGTGCGCGAAGTTTTATAAACCGTTAAACTATGGACAGGTTCGTGCAAGACCTAGGTTTTGAGATTAAATGGGAGACATATGTCAAATGGCAACCAATATATTGCTGAAAGGAGTAGTGCGAAAACTTTATTTCGCGTGCCATTGAACTGCAATAACTTTTGAGCGCGGGCACAAGAATTAAATTTTATGCTCAACCCCAGTTCGCGACGTTGCCCGCGCAGGCTACGTCGCGCTAAGGCTTTCTGCTCCCCTAAAAATAGCCACCGCGCAGGAAGATAAACATAAAAAAGCCCCTGTTTAGGGGCTTTTATCTATTCTTCGGATTTTTTTCTTTTCGCAACCAACCGCCATGACCCAACACCTAGTAGGAGTACTGCGCCACAAATTAACAAGCTCGTGGGGAAGTTCATTTCGTTCGGGGAATCTTCGGTGACATCGTTTGAGTTATCACTTCCCGGGGAATCTTCGGTGGTATCGCTTGAGTTATCACTTCCCGGGGAATCTTCGGTGGCATCGTCTGAGTCATCACTTTCGGGTGGAGTGTTCGACTCTGCCGACGGCGCCTCGTTTTCCGGAGCGGGATTTGCGTCCTCTCTGGCTGCTTTTTCAGCTGCAGTAAGCTCGTCGAAGATGAAGTACGGCGAGAAGTGCAAGAGCGTCATGACGCCGAAATCATCGGTTCCCTCGGGGTATGCAAAGTCGGTAACACTCTGGACCGGAACATTCACGTCGCCGCCTGACGTGATGTAATAAGCGTTGAGCTGATCCAAGTCCCAGTCATCGCCGATTTGCACGTAGACCGGTACCGGATGATCGGGCTGAACCTTTTTTCCATCGGAATCCTCGACGCCGATGAGGAAAATCCAGCCGTTGTCTTCCTCGACTCGAGCCTTTTGAGCATCGTCGAGCTGCGAATAGTAGGTAGCATACTCCGGATCGCTCGGGCTTAGCCACTGGACGTAAAATTGCAGACCCTGGTCGAGTTTGAACGCTCCGGTTGAAAGGTCCAAGCCGTACCAGGCGTATGTACCATCGGAGTCCTCTTTTAGCCAGAGGATGCCATTCTCCGCGAGGTTCGCAGAGGTTAGTTCCACGCGCACTCGACCATTTGCGTCCTCACGTTGGATAACTCCATCCTGCCGCGACGGTATGTCAGAGTTGGTACTGTTGTTGCCGCCGCCACCTGTGTCGGGAAGTTTTGGAATTGTATCGGTTTCGGTGCGGCCACACGTTGAGCATGTGCGTGATTTTTGGCCCTCTTCTGTGGTGGAAGCGGCCTTTGTGATGGTCCAGTTTCCCCAGTCGTGGTTTGCTTCTTGGAGCTTGGTCGGACAGCGGCTACAAATCTTCCAGTGTGCGTTTGCGTCGTACTGCCAAACACCGCTGGAGTCGTGCCCCGTCGCAGCTATGGCTGTCGGGGCATCAATCCGGCTTTTGCCGTCCTCGTCGTAGAGCTGACCGCACACGGAGCACTTATAGTGGGCCTGGTGGCCAGGCGCGGTGCAGGTGGCGGGTTGCTCTGCTACGTTATCCAGCTTACGTGCATGGACCGTCAACGGAGCGGAGCTCGCGACCTCCTCGTAATGTGTCGTTGTACCGTCATCCACTATAGCGGCCTTTTGCACAATCACTTCGAACGTGCCGGGGTTGTTGATTTTGAGTTGGCCGCCACTGTCAAACTCCGCCACATGCGGGTTCGAGGTCGCGTACGTTAGGCCCGTGTTAACGTCCGAGTTGCCCTGTTTCGCGGCGGGGCCCGACACAGTGTCGCCCACATGGTAGACGTCTTCCAGCCCGGTAAGCGTCAGCGGCTCTTGGTAGGCCGTCTGGGTATCAGCATCTCGCTTAAACGCGCGCTCGTCCACGGCCGTCGCCTGGTAGAGGCACATGGTTTCGCCGCTCCCGTCGGTCGTGACATTTCCATCATCCTCCCGGCCGGCTATCCAGAACTCCATCGGTTTGCGTGTACCGTTGTCATCGTAGTCGCCAAAGTAGATTTTTTGGTTCGTCGCACCCACACCAGCAATGCCGATGTTCACTCCAGTAACCGTAGCCGCTTCGCCGTTCGCAACTTTTTCGAACTGGTTGTCTTCGTTGGTACATGGCAGCGCAGCCAGGTTGCCCCATGAGCATTTCAGCTCATTCTTCATCGCGAAGACGCGCGCGTTTTTGGCTTCAGTGCCGGTAGTTGCAATCCCCGAACTCGAACCGTAGAATGTCACAGGCTCAGTCGCTGTTGCAAGGTTCACGCCGGTGCCCGGGTCCTCCATCCAAACCTTTATCGTGTAGCCGGTGAAATCGCTCACGCCATTGTTCCACGGCACTTCAACAACAGTAGATCCATCACCCATGGCTGTCAGCTCCGCCGCAGCAGCGTAGCTTATAGTG
>JAZQHA010000206.1:0-1685 GCA_045540315.1 Acutalibacteraceae bacterium
CAAATATCAAAAATCTACTAAAAATTATTACTGTCCGGTAAAAATTACTAATTGTTTTTGGCTAAACAGTTTTATATTTAATGGCAGTTTGTAGTTATCTTGATTTAAACAAAGTTTACGTTCTTTTTGTGCCGACAAAAAAGCACGGTTTAGTGAGCGCAATGCAACCGACGCAGGAGTGAATGTAGAGTTAAAATTTATTTAAACTCTACTGAACGAGAAGGAGGAAGAGAAAGTTAGTGCTTGCTAGCAGATTGCCGAACGCGAGTGCTTTATCCAAAGAACCAAAAAGCTCTGCGCATGGGCGCTTTCTTAACGGCAGCCTCAGCTGATGACTTTTGGGGCTGCGGAACTCGCCCATACTTCATATGGGCTCAAACAGTCCTCGCCTCTTTCCAAAAGTCATTGGCGCAGTCTGCCTAAAAGCTTAATGCGCATCAATGAAGCAATGAACATCTCAATGAAGCAATGGGGATTGTAGCAACTTAAAGAATAGAACCTTAAGGGCTTAAGCATGTTTACTGGACAGTAATATTATTTTATATATGTATTGTTTGAGTTTTGAATAAAAAATATTTCAAATTTTCATTTTTTTCAGATTCTTTTCAGAATCGAGTATGATATTTGCACCAGAGATAATTGTTATACTGATGTCTAATTTTGAAATTTTGATAATTATGAAAAAGTTATTTGCTACTGTTATTGCTCTCTTTTCGATAGGTATTTCCATCGCATCTGCCGATAATGACCGTATAATCGCCAAAGAGAATCTCCCGAATGTTTCACAGCAGTTCATAAGCAAGTATTTCGGCGACCTGAACATTACTTACGCTAAAGAGGAGCGCGGCTTCTTCGAAAAATCTTTCGAGGTGGTATTCGCCGATGGCACTAAAGTGGAATTTGCCCGCAATGGGGAGTGGAAAGAGATTGATTGCCGTCGTTCTTCGGTTCCTTCGCCGATAATACCCGACAAGATTCTGAAATATGTAAAGAACAATTACCCTGATGCTAAGATATTGCAGATTGAGCGCGACAGAAACGATTACGAGGTGAGACTGTCGAACCGTCTGGAACTGACCTTTGACAAGGCATTCAATATCATAGATATAGACGATTGATAAAAGAATGATTACTGAAATAAATTGTTAACCTATAAAAACTTTGAATATTATGAAAATTCTTATGAAGTATGCTTTATCGGCATTGATGCTTATGAGTGTTATAGCACTTGGTGCTTGTAGCGACGACAACGATAGCAAGCCTGTAGTAGACGAGAGTGTAAAGAGTTTCATACTCGACAAATACCCCGGCGCAGTGATAAGGGATGCAGACTACGAGGGCGCTTACCTCGAGGTGGAGATTATGCACGACGCGCGTATAAAGGATGTATATTTCAATTCGGCTGATGAATGGGTTGCTACCTCCTGGGATGTTGCGATTGCCGAACTTCCTGCGGCTGTAACCACGGCTGTAAAAGAGGCATATCCCGATTACCGCATAGATGATGCCGACTATGTAGTTACTCCTCAGAGAGAGTCGTACCGCATAGACTTGGAGCGCGGAAACTTCGAAAAGTTGCTTTACCTGACTCCCGAAGGAGAGATTATAACTGAATAGCTCTATCACATCCATAAAACAGAAAAGGCTCGCCACGCAGCGAGCCTTTTCTGTTTTATGTGATTCTT
>JAZQHA010000207.1:0-6368 GCA_045540315.1 Acutalibacteraceae bacterium
CCGTTTACATAGAGTTCCAATGCCGACGCGATACGCTGCGCTTCCTTTTCCGGCTGCTTCTTGATTTCATTGTAGAGGTCGCCCAAAATCGGCATATTCTCCGGCTTCGGGTCTGCAAGGTAGCTGCGGTACACGCTGATAACGGCGCGGTCAATCAAAGTCTTTTCAACCGCTTCCAGCCCGTTTTTGCCGCCCATAATCAACTCGCAAAAGGAAAGGATAAAATCGCTCTTTAAGGCTATGGGCGTGTCGCCCTCGCTGTAATTGAGGTTTATATCCATCGGGTTAATGTACTGCGTGCTGTTCTGCGAAACCTTGATAACCTGCCCTTTCAGCCGTTCCACAAGGGGGTAATATTCCGCTTCCGGGTCGCAAATGATAATATCGTCTGCGGTAATGAGAAAAGCGTTGGTGATCTCGCGCTTTGCCGAAAAACTCTTGCCGCTGCCGGGTGTGCCGAGTATCAAGCCGTTAGGGTTCTTCAGCCTTTTCCTGTCGCACAAAATCATGTTATTCGATAATGCGTTTAAGCCGTAATACAACGCTTCGCCGCTTTGGAACAGCTCTTGTACCGTAAAGGGGACGAAAATGGCGGTGCTGGAAGTCGTCAAGCCCCGCTGGATTTGGATTAGGTTTTCGCCCAATGGGATAGAGGACATAAGCCCCTGTTCCTGCCGGTAGTCAAGGCGGGTGAGCATACAGTTGTATTTCTGTGCGATACTTGCGGCCTGAAATACGTCGTTGTCCAATTTCTGCTTTGTGTCTGCCACATTCAAAACTAACAGCGTAAGCAAAAACATTCGCTCGTTCCGGCTCTGCAAATCCCGCAAAAGGTTTTTCGCTTCGCCGCCGTAGGTGGCAAGGTCGGACGGAATTATACCCATATCGTAGCCGCTGCGGATTGCCTTTTTCTGTTCCTCGATTTTCATACGGTCAAGGTCGGTGATTTTCCGCTTGATCGTCTTGATTGCTTCGTTGTGGTCGATACTCTGAATGTGCAGATTGACGACAATCCCGTTTTCCGCTTCCATGAAGTCGGCAAGCATACGGTCTGAAAGTTCCGGCGCGGCAATCTGCAAAAAGGAAACCGCGCCAAACTTCCCGCCCATTTGAAACATTCGCCCGTCGCCAAAACGGAAAGAGGACGGGGCAATAAAGTCTTTGACGGAAAGGCCGCTTACGGATAGCCATTCCCACGCAAAGTTGAAGCGTTCCCCGTCCGGGTGGAAAAGCCCATGCAGCACTTCAAGCCGCTGCTTCCCGTCCAATACCCGCGCCGCCGCGCCGATCACCTTAAAATGGTTGAGGGTGTCCGTTTCGATACGGGCAAGCCGCGCCCGCGCCGATTTAATATCTTTTGCTTCAATGGTAAAGGTGAGAAACTTTGTCTTGATAAGCCCGTTGTTGCCGCGTTCAAGCTGTGTTTGCAGCATTTCGGTGTATTCGGCTCTGATACTGTCAAAGTCGTCATTCTGTGGGGCAATCGTGATACTGCTCTTGAAATCCTCCTTGTTCGCATGGCGGCTGATTAAGGAAAGCTGCACACTGATAGAAGCGTCAAAAGAGTTATACATATCGCAAAGGGCTTCAAAAATGGCGGTCTTGTCGTCCGGCTGCGCAAGCTGATAGTTAATATCTTCAAACTCAATGCACTTGGAATACCGCCCGTTTGCAAGGCGGCAAATCCCGTCCTTATACATTCGTTCAAACGGTATGCTGTCCTGCGCCGTATGGGGCTTCCCGTCGCCCTTTGACTGCCGGATAAGCGCGTCGATCTGTTTCTTTTCCTGCCGCGTAAGTTTACGCTTTTTGTTTTGGGTCTTTCCCTTTTCCTTTGACAATCGCCCGTACCTCCTTATCTAATCGCTCCTGCCGCGCAAGGGCGGTATAAAAATTGTTGGTCTGATAAGGTCGCTCTTTGGGGCGAAGAAACTTCACTTCCACAAATTGCCGTATAATCACTTCCAGCGGTTGCCCGTTCTTCTCGTACATAGCGAGTAGGAACATGGGCAGCATGGCAAGCACCATGCACAAAGCCGCCGTTGTCGTTCCCGCGCTGTCCTTTGTCAAAAAGAATAGCGGTAGCCCGATAGCCACCGCCGCGCTGAAACAAATTAACTGTCTTTTGGTAAGGTTGAACATTACCTTGCTTTTGATTTTGGTTAAATCCTTTGGGACGGTTACATACGCCATTTCAAACCTCCTTTCCGGCAAACCGTATGTCGCTTTTGATTTCATTTCCCCATACGTCCCAACCGGGGGTATGCTGCCTTGCAAACAGTTCAATGCGCGGGAGATCGCCCATAAGGGCAAGTATCTTTTCCCGCGTTATATCCGGCTTTTTACTGTGCTGCTCAACAGGGGAAATAATAAATTGATGTACCTTGTTTGATTGCCGCTTTGGGTGTCCTTTGGTAGCAAGCAAGCAAATTTCCGCATTTCCTCGCGTCCAAAAGCCCAAGCCATAAAACCAAGTGGGCGATTTCCGATTTTGCTTTAACCATACAAAGGCAACGGATTTATAGGTAAATCCCCAAGCCTTGATTAACTGCAACGCTTCTTTAAGCTGCGGGAACGTCGCCCATAGGAATAAAATGCAGTCCTTATCCGCAATTTCTTTGACGGGTAAAGCGCAAAGTTCCTCAATGCTCATAGTGGGATAGTGTTTTTCCGCTGCGCCCTGTACCTTGCTTCTCGCGTATCTCCACGGGGGATCGGCGTAAATGATTTTGTATTTCTTCATCTGCGCCCCCTTAATGTGCGCTGAATACGGATTTTGCAAGGCTTCCCGTCTTGAAAAGCGTAAAACACAAGAGGACGGTATAGCCCATGCAAGACCAGATCGCGCCGGAAATATCGTCGGTTGCTGCGATTGTCTGTATCAATACCGCATAAATGCCGACGCACACAAGAATTAAAAATGCTTGAAAACCGAGGGCAAGCAAGGATTTCAGATAGTTTTGTCCCATGCCGCCCCATTCACGATTTACCATTGTCGCAACGGGGATAGGGGCGATACTCGTTACAAGGTATATTTCAATCATGCGCCCGTACACCACCAGCATGATACAGATAGACAACGCTTTCATGGTAAGCCCCACAAAGAGTGATTGAAACCATAGCCCCAAAAGCCCGCCGACGCTCATAGCGTCCAGCTTTGCTTCTATATCGGTGATAACGGTTGCAATATCTATGCTTGTGTCGGATATGATAACGCCCGCGCTGTCGTTGACGACGCTCTGTGTAATGTCAAATACGCCCATGACGATGTTCCAAGTATTTGTTACCAGCAGCACCGCAACAAAGGTTTTGAAAATCCACTTGAAGAAAATCCAAGTGTCGAGATCGTGCAGATTGTTTTTCTCAATTACAAGCTGGATTAGTTCGTAGCACATGACAAAGGTAATGATAACGCCCGCAATCGGCACAATGACGTTTTCCGATAGGCTGCGTATCATATTGAATATGCCCGCGTTCCACCCGGCGGGGGTTGTGCCGACTTGCGTTGCGATTTCTCCAACCTCTGTATTTACGCTGTCGAACAGCCCGGAGAGATTAGAGAGTATTCCGTCTGTCAAAATGCCGCGAAACCAATCTTCAATCATCTGCCATATCAAAAGCTAATCCCTCCTTTCCCGCGCCCTCCCGCGTGAAGCGGGAGAGCGCGGCGGGTAGTGTTAGTTTGTGGCATTATCCAAACAGGCCGGAGAGCAGCGGGACAAGGGTAAGGCCGATAAGGGCAACGCCGCCGCCCGCCATCAACTGTTTTATCCCCAATTAGGTGTAAAACTCTGCTCGATGGCGGGCGGCGGCGTACAAAAAATCCATATGGTGTTTTTAAGAGAACCGTCCCGGCGGGACAGGTCAGGCAGTGACCTGTTCCACCTCCGGGATGGGTTTGAGATTAAAATGAATTTCGATAGAAATGTGTCTTGTTTTATCTTCGTCAATGCGCTCATGCACAACGATTTCTTTGATTAAGCGGTTGAGGGTGGCTGCGTCCAGCTCTGTGATGTTGGCGTATTCCTGAATGGCTTCCACCCATTGTTTTGCGTCATTGGCAAGCTGGACTTCATCGGACAGCCGCTTTCTGCCCTCGGACACTTTTGTTTTAAGCTCCGTCTGCTCGGTCTGTGTCCTTTCCAGCATGGTGTTGAAGTTCTGCTCACTGATACGCCCTGCAATCATATCCTCATAAAGCCGCATTACCATTTTGTCCAGAACCTCAATCCGTTCCTCGTCCCTTGTAAGGGAGCGTTCCATTGCTTCCCGCTGTTCCCGCTGCTCGGCTTCACAGGTATTGGTCAGGCGGTCGGCAACCGCTTCCCCGTCCATCAGGGCAGCTCTGGCACATTCCCGGATTTTCCGCAGCACATGGCTGTAAAGGGTGTCATAATCAATCCGGTGCTGGGTGCAGTGGTTCTTTCCAAAGGCATTGTAGGTCTTGCAGGAGTAAATCCGCTGGGGATGTTTTGCGTTTGTGTAGCGTATCGTCAGCGACTTCCCACACTCGCCGCATTTTATCAGTCCGGCAAACAGGCTGATTTCATTGGTCTGCCCCGGACGCTGGCGGGATTTCAGCTTGTTCTGCACAATATCAAAGCTCATGCGATCAATCAGCGGTTCATGCTGTCCCTCCACCACAATCCAGTCCTCCGGCTTCTTTTCCCCAATCGTGCCGATTTTGAAACGGTAGTCCTTTTTCTGGGAAGCAATCGCCCCGGTGTAGACGGGATTCATCAAAAGGTCTTTGATAACGGAGAAGTCCCACATATACCGCCCATTTTCCGGGTCTTTCTTTTCCCATTTGGTGCGGGTATTGCGAAGCCCCCGTTCCCGGTTCCACCATGTGGGGCAGGGGATTTTTTCTTCCTCCAGCCGTCTGCGGATATAGTTGGGACCATGACCGTTTAAGGCATACCCGAAAATCAGCCGCACAATCGGGGCGGTTTCCTCGTCAATGAGCAGATGGTTTTTGTCCTCCGGGTCTTTCCGATACCCAAACGGGGCAAGACACCCGGTAAACTGTCCTTTCTGCGCTTTCAGAAGATAAGAGGAATGGACTTTCTTGGAAATATCCTTGCTGTACATCTCGTTCAGGATATTCTTGAACGGGGCAATGTCGTTGTTATCCCGCAGGGTGTCGATGCCGTCATTCATGGCGATATAGCGGACACCGTTTCTTGGGAAAAAGTCCTCAATCAAATGCCCGGTTTGCAGATAGTTACGCCCCAGTCGGCTGAGGTCTTTCGTGATAACAAGGTTGATTTGCCTGCGCTCAATGGCTCTCAACATTCTCTGTAAATCAGGACGCTCCATGTTAAGACCTGTGAAGCCATCGTCCTGATAGACTGCCACAACCTCCCATCCCTGCTTTTCGCAGTATTTTTCCAGCATATCTCGCTGGTTTGCGATACTGGCACTTTCGCCTTGCAGGTCATCGTCCTTTGACAGCCTGCAATAGACCGCCGCACGATAGCCCCCGGCAAGTGCCGAACCGATTGTTCTGTATTCCATTTCGTTCATCATAGCCATTTACCCACACAATCCAGACGGTATCTGGCTCTTTTGAACCTCATCTTCATTATAGCCTATATCTTTCTTTTTAGCAAGATATTCTTTTGCATTTGTCTTTCCGTATTTCTGGGAAATCAGGCTGACGAACACATCAGTGGCGTCAAGCTCCCCGTCAAATACAGTGGTCACATGAATCTCTGTTTTGTTTTTTGCCATAGGCAGTTATCCTCCATACATGAAAATAGCCAGACAGAGGGTGTCGGCAACGAAGTCCGGCAACGGACTTCAAAAGACCTTGCAAACAATCTCAATCTGGCGATGGTTACTATTTATACTTTTCTTTTATTTTTTTGTTGTTTTGGTTGTTATAAGGGAGAAAAGCCCGGAAATAAGGGGTTTTTCCCGGCAACCGGCTCGGCAACGGGATAACAACAGGGGGTGCAACGGGCTGTCCTTTTCAGAATGGAAGCTCCATCTGTTCTGTGACCTCCACAAAACCGTCCATCGTTTTTTCAGACGGGTTGCCGGAGTCCGTTGCCGGGTTTTCACGCTCCCAGCCCTTTTGTCTGCCATATTCGGAAAACATTCTTGGGTTTGGGAAGTACCGCCAGCTGGAAATGCACTGGTTCATAATCTCGTTGATTTCCCGGATTTCCCATTGCTTCGGCTCGTCAAAAGCATGGTTCAAGGCTTCCTTATAGAGCTGCTTGGAGCAGACCATGCTCCCGGTGTATTTATCAAGATACGCCTGTATCATCCCGGCTTTGGTGTCCTCCGGCATAAAATCCCGCTGGTGTTCTTTGAGATACCGCTGCATGGCGGGGCTGAAAGCCAGCTTGAACCTGCCGCTT
>JAZQHA010000208.1:0-10447 GCA_045540315.1 Acutalibacteraceae bacterium
ACACGTATAACAGAACACAGAGAGACACAAAACCGCAGCACGAACACACACTGAACACCATATGAGCAATAAAGAACAGTACACGGAATAAATAAACTGGACTCTCTTCTTTCCTCCGAAGACGTCTCACCACAGCACAACAGCAATAACACCCATAGAACAGCATTCAGAACAACAACTGAGCAACAGCACATAAAAGCGTCCAAAAGTGACAGAGAACAGTCTGAGACCAATAGAGAAGAAGCCATATAAAGAGAGTTGCACTCGCTGGAAGAGAACACCGCTTTAAAGTAGCGTTTTAGGGTATACCCTAGTGCGGGGGTCGTCCTGATCCTCTGATTCGCATTATTTCAACACCGCATTAGCATGAAGTCGCCATATTGCGATATATGCCGCATGAAGTCTATAACCCTATTGCGGTATTTTGTGAGTAGTGCTCACCATGGGTATAACTATGCTTAAAAATGATCAACAGCACAATATAAAACCCATGAGAACAGCAACAGAACATGAACTGAATACTCTATAAATAAGACTGTTCGTATTTCCTCCGAGGAAACAGAAAATAAAACTATCCTCTTATAGGGTTGTTGCAGTTTTCTTCTCTCTGTGGAATTCCCTTTATTGCCTCTCTGATTGTTCATTTACTATTCCAGCGAGTGCAATCGTCTTTATTCGGCTTTCGTGGTGATCCTTACGCCGTGTCATTGTGTAGGGTGTGGACGCTTTAGCGGCGCCAGCGGCGCCGCGTCTCCTGAGGGAAGTAATTATTCAGTTCTTGTTGCTTATATGCTTCGTCTCATCTTTTATTCAGTCGCCTTTTTGCTGGTGTAAAATAATAGTAGTCATTTTATACGTCTCTTTATTTAGTACGTGTTTTATAGTCCTTGGGGGGTTGTCCTGATCCTCTGAGGACTTTTTTATTTCTCTCTGAAGACTAGTTTATTCAGTTCTCATTGCTGATCATGGTTATCAATAGGGTTGTACCCTCTCAACGTGTTTATATAGCTCTCTCACGGGGTTTTATTCTCTCATGAGTGTTATATCTCTCATTTGCACGGGTTTAACGTTTGACACGGCGCCAGCGGCGCCGCTATTCCACAGAGAGACAGACAGAACACCATACAACGCGATACACAATCACAGCACACACCACATAAAGAAGAAAAGACTATTCAGTGAGAGCAGATATTATGTTTCTAAAATTTATGTAACACGAGGGTGGGGGTAAAAAACTTTTTATATATATATATTATTTATATAATTATTATTTAAATTATTATACTTATATATGTTATAATGTTACTAGGTTACAAAGAGTATAAAACGCTGTAATTCCAATATTTCTATTGTAACGTTAAAGTAACCTAATAAGCTCAATGTAACATAAAAATTGTAGTATATGCAGGATATTTAACTCTAAAATCTTCTAAAAGAGAGTTCATCACGCAAAAAATAAACATGTAACCTAAGAATGTACATTTTCCTTATGTTACAAAAACACCCTTTTATCAGGATTTTTACTACTAGTATTTACGGATAAAACTACTTCTCTTCTCCAATAACTAGTTTCGTGAATTCGGTAGTCCGTGACTTCTTCCCTCCGAGGACATCTCACCACCATAGAGCAAAACCACAGCGAAGCACACAACACCACAGAACAGACCACAGACAGAACAACCACTGAGCAACAACCACAAGAGAACACCACCAATAAAAGAGCGTCCAAACGTGATATATAACAGTCTGAAACCCTAAAGAAAGGAATAAATAAAGACGGTAGCACTCGCAAACAGTGAATGCAATTAAAAGACTATGAAAAAGATGATAAGAAAAAAAATAAAGAAGAGAGGCTTATTTATCCCGAGTGAGTTTCTCTAAATTCGGGTGGCTATACTGAAGGTGAAATGAAAGGAATATCTACATAAGAAAAAACATTTCACTTTATATTGCCTCTCTTCAATTCTTATATTATCATAAGATGATTTTAAAATTCTGAACTTATTTCTATATGCATATTCACGGGATCATTACATGATGATAATTGTTTTATTTTTCGCTGTTCTTCTTCGATTTTTTTGTCATACCATTCTTGACATTTAAGAGTCGACCTAAAAGTAATATAACTAATAGACGCGTTTAAATCATTGTCATGCCTACTGTTGAGTACTTTTATAGCGGCTGTCGTGTTAGGGTTTAACAATATGCCACGGATCGCATAATGCTGTTTTCCGTCTGTTCCTCTCGCGGCGTTATCGTACTTTAATTGATGAATCATCGCCATGAGCGCGTCACTAAAGAGGGCTCCAGTCTTATATGAGTTATAGCTACCAGGGGCAAGACTTGCTATAAATCGATCATAAAGTTCAGCTCGAGTATATGCAGGCGTTGGAATATTTCGATCATTCATTTCTTCTTCCGTAAGCACATAAGTGACTTCACGATCAATAAAATCAGCAATAATATTACTCTTATTGACCATGTCATCACCATAATGTTGTATAGTTGCAGGAACTGTGAGTGTAATATTCCCCTTTCGTAATTGTTCTGCATAGCGTACTAAATACGTGAATATTTCATCCTCATGCGCAATCAGATTTTTAAGCGTGTCTGGCTTCAGCTGGTGTTCATGCGGGTTGCGTGGATCTGGATTCGTCACAAAATGTTCAGTAAACGGAATGACCACGAGGCGGCGTCTGACTGCTGGATCGCTTCCAAAGTTCGGCATTTGATTCACTGGCAAGAACATCGTGTGAGTAGGTTTCACGGTATAAGCTGGCTTATATATGTCTCTGATCGTGTAACTGTCGTTACTGAAGTAGCGTTTAAAAGCGCCTCCGTCTATCGTGCTACCGTCACCAATTTCAGAGCCTATAACAAGACGACGCCCCTCTAGCATTTTTGCGGCTTCCTTCGGGTTTCCTTTTGATCCGCGTACTAAACTATCCGTATCATAGGTTTCGCAATAGTCGCCGAGCATGTCTTTTAATAGTCCAGTTAATACGCTTTTACCATTCGCACCAGTAGACCCATGAAAAATATAAGTATATTCATTTTCCCTATGTCCAGTTATCGCATTAGCAATCACGCCAACAAGATAATTTCGGGTTTCTTGATCTGGTTGTATTTGCTGCATGAAGTCACTAAAAAGTTGTACTCCCCTACACGTGTTTATTTCCTGATCTGTCATGTCACAAATTTTTGCTTTCGTCGTGACTTTTGTAAAACCGTTTGAATCACTGATTTTATTCGTGTAATCATATAACCCGTGTGGAGTGCATAAAGTGCCTTCTTCGAGAACTTTATTATTAAATTCTGATTCTGTAAGGTTGAGACCTTCGCCGATGTCCGTTTCTAGATAATGATCGTTTTGAAGATGATCGGTCACTTTATCGATATAGTAAGAGATAGACGGGTACTCTTGAGACCATTTATTAGAAAGATCATAATAATCATTTAATATGCTTTTAAGAGAGTCTTCCTCATTAGGGCACGTGTCGGACGTGTATTTATTATCTCGTAAGGTGTACCACTTTCTGCTATCTTTCATATATATGCGTTGATAACCTCGACTCTTTACTTGTTTTATTGCCCATTCGAGGACTTCTGGTCTTTTCAGTGGTAGTTCGCCGCCAGTTAACTCTGTGATACTGTTTGAGTTGTTAAAAACTCGAGTAATTAAGTATTTTGCAAGTCTGTTGCGCTTGCTTTTGTCATCAAGGAAAACGCCTTTATTTTCTAACATGTCTGGAATTTGCATTTCTGTAACGCCTTTAAAATTGGTAAGAAAGGCTATCCTCATGTCTTTTGCTGTACCTTGAAGTTTTCCTTCTAGCCAAGGATTTGATGCCTTGAAGGGGCTTCCCATTCCCTCTGGAATGTCATTATGTCCATACATTTGTTCGTCTAGTTCGATTTGGTCAAGTTTCCTGCGGACACGTTGTCGGGGCTCTTCATTGTAGTATGCAACTTTTTCAAAAGACTGCAACGCTTGATATTTTTCGTCTAGAAGTATTCGCTTGTCTTGTTGTTCTAGTGTTTGCGGGTCTGGTGTATCTTTCCACCAAGCATAAAAACATTTATTCAGATCATCATCGAGGGGTACGCCGTTAAGATCTTTCCAATCACTCACATATTCGTGAACAAATTGATCGAATACGGTTTTCGCGTCTTCAACTGTCTTATGGCTTGGCTCATCCCTCAAAAATCGAACTACAGCTTCCAAAACATGGAAATCGAAATAAAGCCGTGGACCCATGAGAGAGCCCGTCTCGGATTTGTCATTATGAAATGTATTTTCTATTTTTTTTAAAAGTGTCGTCATTATGTAGACTTCCTTTACTATTTTTATATTTTTTGTTAATGCTTCATAGCCTGATCAAGAAACCTATAGCCAAGTTCTACTTTATCAAAGCGTTTTATGATGTCTCGCAGTCGGACAGAATTGTGAAGACGTTTATACATGACTGGTGAGTTGTTGCAGGTTTTCCCCTCTGTGAAATTTCTTATTCCTTGGTGTGTTTGCGAGTGCAACCGTCTTTATTTGGTGTGGTGGTGTCTGTTGCTCTTGGTGGTTGTGTAGGGTGTGGGCGCTTTAGGGGCGCCGCTGGCGCCTTTCCTCCGAGGAAAGTCTTATTCAATGGTTGTTGCTGTGGTTATTGTGGTTGTTGCTCACGTGGGTTTTATTCTCCTATGAGTGATGTTCTGTCTCTCTGTGGAATGGGTTATTCAGTTCATGTTCATCACCTGGTGCAGGCTATCCACTAGTTTTATTTTTCCTCTTGTGCTTTTCAATTGTTGTTGCTCACCATGGTTATATATTTTTATGTTCTCTAGGGATGTGTAGAAGCTTCTCTTTCTCTTATGGGTATTTGTTCATCGTGTATCACTCTTGAAAGCGTATAGAGCGAGCGCCGCCGCGCTCGCGGGTCCTCTGAGAGAAGAAGAAAGACTTCCACATAAAAGAGTCTCACCCTATCCACACAGCAGAAATATATAGTTCTGTGAATTCGGTAGTCCTCTTAAAACTCTGATCATTGTTATAGATGTTATAGATGTTATAGGCAATTAAGAAACTTTTTTTTATATATATTATTTTTTCTATTTTTTCAAAAAAAATAAAGATGTTTATAAAATTGCTATAACAATATAACAATATGACAATTAATAAAAAAAAATGTTGAAATTGCAACGTTTAAAAATGTTATACTTGTTATATTTGGTGCTATAACATGTTATAAAAAAAGGCTTTTTGTTATAGTGTTTTCCTCTCTGAAGACTAGTTTATTCAGTTCGTGTTGCTAAAAATTGAGGTGTAAAAAACTGTTTTGACCATTTTTAAAGACTGGAAACTATAACAAAGAGGCAAAAAATATAACATGTTATAGCACACGGTATAACATCTATAACACGTATAACAGAACACAGAGAGACACAAAACCGCAGCACGAACACACACTGAACACCATATGAGCAATAAAGAACAGTACACGGAATAAATAAACTGGACTCTCTTCTTTCCTCCGAAGACGTCTCACCACAGCACAAAGCCGAATAAAAACGATTCATCACCTGGTGCAGAAATATAACAGTCCTTGAATTCGGTAGTCCGTGAACTTCTTTCCCTCTGAGGAATGCTCACCACCACCACAAGAGAACAGAACACCATACAACAGCAATAAAACCCATGTGAACACCATTCAGCACCTCTACAGAGCACCACCAATAAAAGGGCGCCCACACGTGAGAGATAACAGTCCTGGACCAATAGAGAAGAAGCCGAATAAAGAGAGTTGCACTCGCAAATAATGAATGCATACCGTTTAAGTAGTGTTTTAGGGTATACCCTAGTGCTTCGGTCGTCATGGGCTTCAGATCGTTATTATTTCAATACCGCATTAGCATGAAGTCGCCCTTTTGCGATATATGCCGCATGAAGTCAAAAACCCTATTGCGATATTTTGTGCGGTTGCTCATTCCTTGAGGGTGTGAGTCTGTTTTAACGTGCTTTATTTGCTCTTGCCTCTCTTGCTTCCGTCTGTTGTTGTGCCTCTGTTCTTGAGGTGGTTAGTCTATACGGCGGCGCTTCCCTCTGAGGAATGTTTTATTCCTTCTCACGATTACACCCGTTTTTATATGGGCTCTGTTATCTGCTCTTGAGGAAGAAAAAAGACGATCACAAATAAAACGGGTTTCACCTCTTGTCACGGTTGCAGCAATAAAGACTTCCGAAAACTTGACACCTACTTGACACCTACTTGACACCCGTCTGTCAAGTAAAAAATGTTGTAATTTCAAGGAAAACTGGGAGGACTTGACGACTTGACACGTTTTTTCAAAAAGATTTTCAAAAGCATATATTTTTATCTTGTTTATCTTATTTATTTTTTTCCTATAGAGAGAAGTTTATAAAAAAAATGTGTCAAGTCGTCAAGTCATATATATAAACGTTGCAATTTCAATATTTAGCACTTGACACTTTACTGTCAAGTCACTGTCAAGTCACTGTCAAAAATGTCAAGTCACCTCAAGAAGAAAGCCTTAATTCATGAAACAGACGAACACAAAACAGACAAAAGACAGAAAACTAGACAGACGGGTGTCAAGTGATGAGACATGAACAGAGCATGAACAAACAGAGAGCAGAGCACGACAGAAAGAACAACTTCAAACAATGGAAGACGTTATATAGCTTTCTGAGACGCTTTTAATTGTGATACGTGTTATCTATCGAACAGAGAGAATAAAACCCGTTAAAGCGTTGTAGCACTCGCAAACGCCGCCCGCCGTCATTATCCCCACGAGGAAAAAAGAACATGAAAGAGATAAACAGAGCATAAAGCAATCAGACACAACAACAGACAGAAGAAGAATAAAGAGCATGCAGGGAATATAAAGCCCCTTGCAATAATGCAAGCATGAAAAAAGAAGATAAAAAAAGAGAGAGGATATAAACGGTCCCATGTCGTTAAGAAAAACCGAATATATATTTGCCTCTCTCTACCGATTGCTATTTTTAAAATAGCACATTTTTAAACACGTCGCCGGTGGCGTGTCATCCTTGCTCTTTATTGTTTTTATTAGTATGTTTTACTACACTATATACATTTCTCTACACAGTATTATTACAAACCAGTGATCGTTTTTATTCGGCTTTGTGCTGTGGTGAGACGTCCTCGGAGGAAGAGAGACGGCTAGTTTATTTATTTCATGTGCTGTTCATTTCGTGTTCATCTGGTGTTCAGTGTGTGCCCTTGAAGGTGTGTAGCGGGTGTAGCGGCTTTTTTACATAAAATATTCCTATATGAAAAAAATAAAATAAAATAAAATTTATATAAGAAAAGTTTTCTTTTTAGCCGCTACAGGTGCTACAGTGCTACACACGCATTTTTTATGAGTACGTGAAAACTTCAAGAACTCTTTTCTTGGTACAGTTTTCTTTTTTTCCTCGGAGGAAAGGCGCCAGCGGCGCCCCTAAATCATGCCTCTAGCAATAAGAACTGAATAACCTCAGACACGCATTTAGCAACGTCACGCTTTCTTGCGCTTTATTGTTCGTTTGCGTCGTGCTCTGCTTTCCAGTTCTCATATAGTCGCGTTGCTTTAAAAGTTGGATACGATAGCGGGGCGTTTAGTTCTTTATTCCAGCGAGTGCTTTCTAATCGTTTTGCTGTGGTCGTCGTAGGATCTAACCAAATACCACGAATAGCGCCACGAACTACCTTTTTGTCTGTCGTGTAGGATCTTGTGTCTTTTAATTGAGGATATTTCAACAGTAACGCGTCTATAAATGCGCCTTTTGTTTTATATGGGTTGTATACCCCGGTAGTCGCTTTTATATGCTCTTTGTATCGGTCGTAGAGTTCGGCGCCGGTTGTAATCGGTGTAGGGATCGTATTGTTTGCAATCTGTTCTTCCGTGAGAATATCGGCTTCACTAGTAACGAAATCAGCAAGGATATTCGTTTTATCTGTCATATCGTCGCCGTACTTTTGAACAGTCGCCGGAATCACTAGAGGGCTGTTATCCTTGCGTAATTCTTGAGCACAGAAAACTAAATAGGTAAATATTTCGTCTTCATGCTTTATCAGCTTGCGCAATATATCCGGGTCTTTCTTCTGCTCATTCTCCCGGGTTGGATTATCAACAAAATGCTCAGTAAATGGGATGACCACTAAACGACGCCTGACGGCTGGATCGCTTCCAAAATTCGGCATTTGATTCACCGATAAGAACATCGTGTGAGTCGGCATGACACTATAAGAAGGCTTATATTTTTCGTTAATGGTGTAACTGTCATTACTGAAGTAGCGTTTAAATGCGCCGCTGTCTATCGTGATACCGTCACCAATTTCACGACCACCCACAAGACGACGATTTTCTAAGTTCTTTGCGGCTTGCTCTGCTGTCTCCCCATAGGAATGTCGGACGAGGCTGTCCGTGTTGTAGTCCGCATAATAATCACCGAGCATGTCCTGCAATAACGCCATTAAGACGCTTTTGCCGTTGGCGCCGGTTTCACCATGGAATATATACGTGTACTCGCCGTCTCTGTGACCCGTGATCGCATTAGCAATAATGCATTCGAGATAGTCGTTTATCGCTGGGTTTGGTTGGATACTGTTCAAGAACTGTTTCCATAGTTGCACGCCCTCAGAGGCAAGAAGTTCTTCTTGCGGCATGTTTAATATTCTTGCTCGCGTCGTGACTTTCGTTAATCCATTTGAAGAGCTCTTTTTTTCTAAATAGTTATATAGCCCGTCGGGAGTGCAAATATAACCCTCTTGCAGAACATTATTATTAAAGTCTTCTTCTGTATGCGTTGCCATGTTTCCAATAAGACTATAAGGAGGCTGTAAACGATACTGAAGTTTTTCTTTTGTAAGACTTATCTGCTTACTGAAAAGAGGATAGTTCTCTGACCATTGATCGCAAAGATTATAGTAATCGTCAAGGGCTTCTTCTATAGGGTTGCCGGCTTGCGTGTCCGGCGTGCTCATGTATTTATTGCCCCTTTGGAAATACCACGTTTTACTGTCTTGCATGTAGACGGCGCGACCGTTTAAACGATCAGACACCCATTTAGCAACGTCACGCAATTGTAAAGGAAGAGCGCCGTCTGTGAAGGTTGTTATTGCGCTAGCGTCCTTGCATAACTCTAATAAATATTTTTCAGTTTTAGAGCGCTCGCGGGGGTCGTCAATATGCACGCCTAAAGCCTTAAGTTTTTCGTTTACTTGCCGGCTGGTCACGTCTTTAAACAGTTTTAGAAAGTCGTCTTTCATGTCTTCCGGCGTGCTAGAAAGTACCTCTTCAAGAGACTTCTTCAAACCATATGCCGGCGCGCTGTCATCGTCGTGTTCGTGTTCTGCTCTCTGTTCTTCTTGGTATCTTATAAAACGATCAAGGGAGTCTTCCGGCGTTTGTAATCCGTATCTGGCGGCTTGATGTTCGACGGCGGCGTCGTATTGCTCTTGAAGTGTAAGTGGCGCAGGCTCATTATTCCACCACCCATTAAAACAATCTTCTATATATCCCTCTAATGAGGCGCCCGTCGTCGGGTCGGTTTGGTTTGTTTCATATGAGTTCACATATTGATAAAAGACGTCTTTAAGTTCTTCTTCTGTGTGATTCCCTTTATTGTCTTTGAGGTATCGCACGGCGGCTTCCATATAGTTAAAGTTATAGCGCAAGAAAGAGGATATAAAGCCGAATTCAGATTTTAAATTATTGATTAACGACATGTTTAAAAAATACCTTTCATAATATTAAAGCAATCGTTGATTCGTGTTAACTCTCTATTTGCCTAACATCATACACGTTTTTTTTATTCTCTGCTTGCTGTAATGTCCCTCTATAGGCGTTTTCTCTTGATACCGCATATATTTATCGGTTTTAACATTGACGGCGTTTATAACGTGTTTCATGACGTTTGCGAGTGCTACTCTCTTTATTTGGTTTTCGTGGTGTGGTTTTGTTGGTGGTTGTGTCACGTTTGGACGCTTTAGGGGCGCCGCTGGCGCCTTTCCTCCGAGGACATATATATATTTTTATTCATGTTCTGTTGCTGGTGCTCTGAAGACTGTTCTCTTGGTGTGTGTCTACTCTTACGGGGTTTTATAACTGTTCTGATCCTCTAAGGCTCTTATTTTCAGTTCATGTTCATCGCACGGGGTTTTATTGGTTGTTCTCTGTAGAAGTGTAAAGGCTTCTATTTTCCTCATGGGTGTTATTCATCGTGTATCACTCTATAAGGCATATAAAAGCGAGCGCCGCCGCGCTCGCGGGTCCTCTGAGAGAAGAAAAAAGAAAACTGTACCACAAATAAAGAGTCTCACCATATCCAAGCATGCAGAAATATTTAGTTTCGTGAATTCGGTAGTCCGTGAATGATGATTGAAATTAACTGTATGTAATGTCATAAAAGATTACTCCTTCGTGAATTAGA
>JAZQHA010000209.1:0-2825 GCA_045540315.1 Acutalibacteraceae bacterium
TCAGCTTGGTCTGTTCGTTTAGCTTCTCATAATAATCATTGACGGACTGCGGACTTTTGAACTGCGGATATAAATACCCACGGATAAGCGGCATTTCTTCCAGAGACAAACTCTGCTGATTCTGGCCAGACACAAGGTCAATAGCTTTAGGTATTGCCATACCCAGCGTACCAGTATAGCCTGCAACAAAGTGTTCTACGCTGCGTGGCGCAATATCAAAGGTTTCCCCTATCCACTTTGCAAGGCTGGTGGTATATGGTCCGTATTGCAGTTTTGCCGGAAGCTTGTCCTGTCCTTGCGGGATGATAGGCCGGTCTGTAAAGAAGGAATGATTAGCCTGTATCTCAATGATAGGCAGGATAGAAGTCGGCAGCATCCCCGGCAAAGCATCCCACATAGGCAGTAAATATTCCTTCGCTTTATGTGGGTGCTTGTTGTATGCCTCGTCCAGCCCTTTTTCAACGGCATTACTAATAAAGCGAATACCCATATCAGCCGCTTTCGGTATGCGGATTGTCGTATCCCCGAACTTAAAGAGCCAATGCGTTTCTTTAAGCCAGTTCGGAGCGTCCTTATACCAGTCATCATCATGATACATAGCAAATATCATCATGGCCGGGAGAGCACCATACAAGACAAGTTTTGCCGCTACTCTCGTTGCCCGTTTGGGGTCATTCTTGAAGTCAAGGCTACGATACAGTTTATCCCAGCCCTGAATGCTGGCATTAGCAAAAGCGGTTATCTTGTTATACTCTGCGCCTGCCTTACCATGACGGGCAAAATCCATCAAATCACGGCTCTCAAAAGCCGCCTCCAACATGGCTTCGTGCAATTCTTGCTTTGTAGCGTTGGGCTTATCCTTCAGTATAGCAGCTTTCGTTTTCTGATACATCGCAATGCGTGTACCGTACTCGGAGTATTCACCTGCCACCTGTAGGCCGTCCACCAATGCCCTGAAGAAATCCTTGCTTGCCAACCGTTTCCAGTAACCGCGCCCCAACTTATCAAGCGTAGACTGTGTGTAATCGCGGTCAAGAGAAAGCGCACTGGCCTGTGCTGCCCCCTGCGTGAGCCATTCATAGAAAACATCATCTTTTTTCCATGCGTGGATAAAGCCTCTTACAATATCCAGCGGATTAACCCACATACCATACTTGGTATAAAGAGTAGCGTCCTGCCAGTCACGCGCCACATTTCGCAGTGCAAATTCTGGTGATGCCATCGTAAAGCAAGCTCTAGCCAGTCGCGTAATAGCATGGAGGAACTTAATAAATAAATGGGAGCTATCTACGCCCATATTATTTACTGCCCGTACAATATCTGGAGAGGTCTGCAAATACTTGCGCTGTCCGTTCTCCAAGAAGGTAATCGTGGTCTTGTCGCCATCCGACTTGTCCACCTCATCAATGAGCCAGCCGGAAGCATCACAACGCGCAACGTCAGCCAGCAAACATTTTGCCTTGTTCAGTTCAGCCTTTTTGATAAACTGCGCCGTGTTGCGGATAATGGATTCCAGCGGATTGACAATATCACGGGTAGACCCCTTGATATGCTTCATGCTATCGCCAAAGTTGATGTCTTCGTTATCCTCGAATACACGGAACAACGGCACATAGTTTTGCCACTTGGTAAGCAATTCTTTGAACCGCTTTTCGCTAATAACGCCACTATCTGCCAGCATAGCTGCCGTAGTATTGGAGAAGTGAACCAAATCCTGCTGTGCATCATGGTACTTATCATAGCCATCATTGATGTACTTTTGACAATTATCCTTGCTGTACGCTGCGGGAATCGGCATCAACTCATTGTTAAGCTTTTCAATATCCTTTTCATACTCTGCTTTTTGCTTTTCGTCCTCCTTACTGGTGCCAAGCTTTTCAATCTTGTTTTTCAAGTGCTGCTGCTCCTGTCGAATATCATCATTATGCTGGTGCATATCCATGATATGACAAGCCGTACAATACGTGACAAAATCGCGCTGTTTCTCGGCGTTCTGGAAAGCATCAATACTCTTTAGAATCTGATACAACGTTTTGAAACCGGTAAAATCAACATTAGGGAAAGCATGTTTCAATGCTTCAACTGCACCATCATTAACGCCTTCCAAAGCTGTCATTGCCCGGCCATAAGAACCACGCAGCATACGGAAAGCAATCATCGGGTCAGCCGTTATGCCAAGTTTTTTCTGCCCTTTTTCCGTCAGATTAGCATTTACCTGCTTAACCATGCGGTTAATAGGGTCTAATTCTTCCACAAATTCCTCATGGAAATTTTCCAACCGCTGTTTCCATGAGGTCTTTTGCTTGTTCTTCCACTGAATCGTACCCTGCATCTGTTCCCGGTAATCCTTACCAAGCCACTCTGCAAAGGCATCGCGCAAATCTTCCAACCGCGCAGAATCGGCAGGATGTTCCCGCATAGCCTTGTGGAAGATATCAGCTTCCTTAGAAACATTGTTAGGTGCTCCGGTGAGTACCCAATCCGCAATATAGTTGCACATTTCCTCAGAAGGATTTTTGATTTCCAGCTTTTCAGCGGCAATCCGTCCGGCAACCGGCAGGATATTCTCCCAGTCAAAAGCATGACGGGAACGCAGTACCCTGCTTTCCGGCTTGTAAACAATCTTACTCTCGATACCGTCCATCTTCCCATAGCGAAGTTTTACGTCAAGAGCCTTTTCAATCATTTCGGTCAAGTGTCTACGATAGCGGAATTTCTCGTCATCCTCGCTTGCCTTGCCAGACATGATGTTTTTGATTTTATGGAACAAGCCTTCATTGCTGTTGTCGGATGCAGAATAGGAATACTTGGTTTTCCCATTAGAA
>JAZQHA010000210.1:0-12311 GCA_045540315.1 Acutalibacteraceae bacterium
GATTAAGTACATCATCGAGCCAGTTACCATCAACCTGTTGTTCTGGGGCCACTCCTTCATCCCGCACTTCAACCTCTTCCGTATCTGTAGTTGCAGTTTTAGGGAACGCTGCGTGTGCCACCATGCCGACAGAAATATCATCCGCGCCAATAAAATGTGCCAAAGCTGGTGCCGCTGTAAACATAGCCAACAACGCCGTAGGCGCGAGCAAAGTCTTCAGTGAAATTCCGCCAGACACATTTTTTAGCTCGTCGACAGAAAGATTCGATTTTGTTGCAACCGCTTTTTTAAAGAAATTTTTGTACGTCTCATAGCTGCAGCCGTTCAGCTCGTCCTTAAATTGGTCATATGTTTCCTTTAAGTTTTTGCAAGAGACAAACTTCTTACGTAATTCCGGCGTGCGCATCACTCGCCCAATAAACTCCATTAACATCTTTTCCATACTTAACCACCAACCCTTTCAAAAATTATACTTAAATCACCCTCGTCGCAAATAACCAACAAAACAATTATATGGCAAGGCGCAAGTTTTGTCAATTTTTTGGGCTCGCAAAAATATTTTGGTTGCATTTGGATTTATAACGCAAGTACAACACCTAAAATCGCCTTAACCGGGCTCATCATTTGGTAGTACGCGGTGTTCACAGTTTCAATGTCCGAAGTGCCCATAAACGGCGTGTTTTCTAGGATTTTCGAAATTGCCAGCGCTCCATGCCTTGTGTCTTCGAGAAAATAATCTAAAAGGTCGTAAAAGATATGGCGCGCATAGAAAACAGGGTTTCCGAGCATATCGACATCAGAATTGTAAATTCCAAAGAACGCTTGTTGTGTTTTTTCATATCAGTTAATTTCTCTCAACGTTATGCGGTTTTCTTAGAATGCACGTTTAATTTCATTCAGTAGTTTTTCGGTTAGTTTTATAAATTAGCTGAACTTTTGTTGAATTATAAAAAGCAGTTAAGTACAACCCTAACTGCTTTTTAATTTGGCTAATTTTGATATGAGTGGCAATATTTTTAATTAAAACAAGCCTTAACTCCACTTGTACTCCTGCATAGCTTAATAGCCTTGACAGCATCGGTATTTATGTCCGGTGCAAACCCATAGCCATATGTTACCGCGATGAAGTCCGTGTTAGTTGCATTTGCGGCTTCTTCATCAAACTTTGAATCTCCAACCAAAACTAGCCGTTGTGGTAATAGCTCTTTTTTTATTTGAGTCAACAAATTTGCCTTCTTTAATGACTCTGTTGGGTTTTGACCTAAGATTAAGTCGAAATAATGGCTTATGCCTAAGTGAGTTAAGGTTTATTTCGCTATCGCCTCTTGTTTTAACGTTGCTACTGCTAACTTTTTGCCGTGGGCTTTTAACGACTTCAACATTTCATCAACACCGTTATAAAGCTTAGCCTCTTTGTAGCCTTTTTCTGACATATACTTCTTATGCAAATAAATGGCGTTTTCTAAATCTTCTCCGCTAAGCTGATGTACAACTCCATAGGTATGTTTTAATGGCGGACCAATGCATGATTTCAGCTGGTTTTCGTCTAGCGGCGTGAGCTGAAGTTCCTTTTCGACATAGCGAATTGCGTTTAGAACCCCCTCAGCACTGTCGATGAGCGTTCCGTCCAAGTCGAAGGCAATACAATCGTATTGCCTTTTTTGATTTATATATTCGTCGTAGAGTTTTTGCATATAGTTTTGGTCAAAGACGCTCTTTTTCTCCGCGGGTATATTTGAGAGGATCTTGTCGATTTCAGATGAACTCAGGCCTAATTTGTCGAGGTGAATGGCGTAATTCGGGTGACATTTATGCTTAGCGGAGATGAACAGCGGCATGGAATAGCCCCACGATGTCTTTTCATATATGTCTTTTAAGTGCTCGTCGTATATTTTAAAGATGGGCTCTAAGTCATATTTTTCACCGTAGCGAGTATTTAACTCTTGCATTAAAAGCTCTGTACATAGATTTCCGGCGCCTCGGCCCATGCCAAGGACAGATGAATCAATGATTATTTCTCGCTCGGTGTCTACATCAAGCAACACCAGCGCGTTAGAAAAAGCCAGCTGCAAGTTGTTATGAGAGTGAAATCCAATGGCTATATCTGGTGCTAAATTCTTATCCGCTATGTTAAAGAGCTTTAGCAATTCATCTTTTTGCAATCTTCCAAGCGTATCAACAATATAAAAAGCATATGGGTTTACTTCATTTGTCAATTCGATTAAGTATTTAAATTTATCTATTGAATAGTCAGTTACTGTTGCGGGCTGCAAAAATATTTTGTAGCCTTTGTCTTTTAAGAACATCGCTTTTTTAATAGCAGAGTCAGTGTTTTCTTTTTTAAATAAAATCCTTACCCCGTCAATTTTTACATCTTGAGTGTTTTTATCAAAATCTTCATCGATATCTTCTTCGCGGATCATTACAACATGCATTGTAGTATCTAAACTATTTTCTACAAATTTATTTATACGAGAAACTTTGTCGAACTCTGAAGAACCTTCATTATATGATTTGTTTTTTATAAAGCCACACTCTATGATATCAACATTTGAATCAGCGAGTTTATTTATTATGCCGCTTATATTTTCTTTGCCAAACTCCCAATTATTTATGTAACCGCCATCACGAAGCGTGCAATCGAGTATTTTTAATTTTTTTTTAGATTTTCCGATATAATGCTTCGAACTCTTTCTAAATCTTTTTGGGTATCAACAGAAAGTGATTTAGATTTGGCTCTTATTGCTTTTACTCTTTTTCCATTTTCTATGAAACGTAAATAATCCACATCTTCTATAGACTCTAAAAACCCTTTTGCTGTATTTTCGTAAAGATTTAATGCTTCTAAATTGTACGCCATAATTCCGATGTGTTTTAAGTATTTATAGTCCATACTAGCTTTCGGATACGGAATAGGGCTTCTAGACATAAATAGAATGTTATCTTGGGCGTCAGAAACTACTTTTATGTTAGTAAAATCTATTGCTTCAACTGGATCATTAACTTCACTAACTATGTTGGCTATAAAACACTCGCGCTTATCAATTTCAGTGGGAATAATTTTACTGATAACCGCTGGGTCGATTAAGGGTTCGTCGCCGTTGATGGCTATATAAATATCTGCAGATATTTGTTTTGAAGCCGCACAGATTCGTCCTGTACAAGTTTTGACATCCTTTGATGTCATAATCACGTTCATGTTGTACTGCTTGCAAACAGCTTCGATACGTTCGTCATCGGTGGCAACGTAAACTTCGCTAAGTTCGGGTACTTTTTTCGCCTGCTGATACACCCACCAGACCATAGGCTTACCGCATATGTCTGCTAACGGTTTGCCGGGAAATCGCGAGGAAGCATATCGTGCAGGAATTACGCCAACAATCTTCAAGGGTTTAGTCGTCTCTTTTTCTTCAGCGGAAATCATTTGTTCAGCATTATTCGCAAAAGTAACTACCGGTTGGCACGATGCAAATAAGCTACATGCCATTACCACTGCCAATACAGCTCGTACAACCTTGTTTTTCATGAAGAATCCTCCTTAAATTTTGTTTATATTCTGAGAAATCATAGATTTCAACTCAGCAAAAGTTTTCGGGAAAAGCACGCCAAGTTTTTTGAGCATTTTTATGTATTTTTCACTTTCTTTTAGATTCTTACTGCTATCGAGGTAGATTGTGCAAATCACAACAGAGTCTGGCTGCATAAACTTAGCGGTGTGAAGACAAGAGCTTAAATTTGAGATGAATATACCGTTAAAGCCATGATAAAAACTCTCAAAAGGCTTGTTTTTATCTAATACTGTAAAATTGCTTGGCCACAAATACTTTTTTCCATCGCGAGGATGACGTTTTATAGCAACGTCATAAGGTTTGATTATATCGAGTATTTGCTTGGAAGTAGTACTATTAAAAAACTCCGGGCAATCTAGGCTATAAATAATTTTATTTCTTATGGGCTTCGGTTCATATAAGATTTTTATCGCCTCAAGATATTTATCTCTATTTATCTTTTCCGCAGGTAAATTTTTTAAGCTATCAAAACGATATTCGGGAAAAAACAAAAACATTTTAGATACTCTATCTCTTTTACAAAGCCAATTAAAAGCACTGTCCTTATAATATTCATAAGCGCCGTCTTCAAAGTGGCAATACTTTTTATTCGGACTGAGAAAGGGTGTAATATGGCCATGATACCAGTTACAAGAAAAAAAGCTATCGTATGAATCTTTTTTACGCATAAATTCAGCAAAACTTTTTTGGTCGTATTTATAATATACATGGTCAAACACTTTTTTTAGTTTATCGATGGCTATCTGGTTAGGGTTAAAAACTAAAATATCGTTCTGCGCCTTGGGATAATTTAAAGCAATCGCTGTAACAGTTGGCAGCTTATAATCGACGTGAAAGAACAAATTTTTCCGTTTCTTGGCCACTGCATCGCATGAGACGCTAAACATGTTAAAAACTACGGACAAGGAAAGTATTAACAAACAAAACATTTTCACAAACTTTTTCATAAAGCACCTCCGAACTATAAAATTTGTTTATCTAAAGTCAACAACGCCACAAACCTGGCATACGCTGTTCTTCAATTGATGAGTGCCTTTTTCAGCATGGCCACAACGAGAGCATGAGCGGCTATGGTGGTTTTCGTTGATAGTCCAGCCGCTAAATGCGTGCCCGAGTGGATCTGCGGTTTGTTCGCTATATTCTTGACCGCAATGCGTACATCTCATTGTGCGAGAACCTCCGTTTGTACAAATTGGTGCAGAGTTTGCGACCTCGACAAAATTATGACCATGTGCAGGCAAATCCTCCTGACTAAGTTGTCCGCAGTTGGTACATTTATAAACTTTTGTTCCACTTACCGTGCAAGATGCAGGTTGCTCGTTCTCTAAAACAAAATTATGCTGGCAAGGTTGTTCAATTTTTTTAGTTGTCGTATGGGCCTTTTGAGTTGTGTTATTTGCATTTGTATTTTTAGTTTCAGCGATTTGTTTTTTATTTACATCGGTTGGCTTAGACGACGCAACTTCGATTTTTTCGTTAGGCTCAGTTGATTCTGAGAAAGTCTCTTCACTGGATTCCTCTGGGGTTGCTTCGTCTTCACAGCTCGTTTCAACACTTGCAGGTTCTGCGATTTCTTGTTGTTTTCCACAGCCAGTAAGCATTACTGGAGTAAAAAACGCTAATAAAATTAACAATAACAAATTTTTCCTCATATTTAACCTCCTCAAAATTACACATTCTCCCGATTGTTAAAATATCTAAAAATAATCACCGGTGCATAATAATAATAATAATAATCGCGAAATGTCAATATTTGTCGATAGAGAATTTAAATTATGTTTTTTGGTTAAAATTGTTTTTTTACACACAAGTGCTTTGTGGATAACAGCTGTGCAATTTGTAGCTTTTGCAACATTGCGCTGCGTTTCCTAAGCTAACAAACATCAATAACAATAACATCAAAGTTTAACAAAACGAATGATTCACATTTAAAGTTGCAAGAAGGCAATTGGTGGCAATTAAGAAAGGTGTTTTTTAAAAAGAAGATAATAATCTTGTATTTCACAACTTGAAGGATCTGCCATTTTTGACGGCGAATTCGCTTAACATCGGCGCAATATGACTAAGTTTTATCGACAACACGCTCTAGGTTCGTATTACCAAAATAAAAATTTTGTTTTTACTCAAGAAAACGGGAAACCATTAAATCCAAACAGCGTCACGGCTTACTTAAAGAGATTTTCAAAAAAATATAATCTGCCACATATAAACGCGCATGCGTTTCGACATACGATGGCAAGCATGTTGTATTATCACGGGGTTGACACCATATCGATATCAAATAGATTGGGGCACGCGCAACCAAGTACAACTGCTAACATCTACGCTCACATTATTGAACACTCAGACGAAAAGAACGCCGAAATATTATCCGATATATTTTTGAAAAACGCATAGCTTATGGCGTGCCATTTAGACACTGTTGCATACACTACTTACAATTCTTTAAAAGGCCAAAAGAACATAGCTTTGAACAAACAAACTTTAAAGCCACTAGAGCTTTGACACTAGAGTCTGGTGCTTCTCCAATTTATATTTAAGTTGAATTATTGTTGAATTAATTAATTTTTTTATATAAAAGAAAAGCCGCCTGAATCACTTCAAGCGGCCTTTTTTCTAGGGTTGTAGGAGCTGTATTCAAAACAATTGCATCCGGGTTATAAACCCTAAAAAGCTGGTCCGTTTTCGGTGTTGGTACCTTTATAATTTGCTCGTTTTCAATTTCCGAAAAGCCCCGTGGCATCGTGAGTTTCAGCGAATAGTCTCCGTTTATTTCTTCGGTTACAATTGCCTCAATCGGCTGCAAAACCATCAAACCGTTGTGAGTAAAATCGGTTTCGCCTTTCTGATACAGAACTATCATCAGCATTCTTCTTTCTTGCAGAAAATTTCCTGCGCGTATGCAATTTAAATGGGTCCCGCCTCAAAATGGTGCGACATGTCCGGCGTGGTCACACGCACCTCCAATTTGGGGTTATCTCAACCTTTTTGACGTCACCAATCCACGAAATATTATTCTCGCCGAGACTTAAAATTGGGAAATCACCGCTCATTTTATAGTTCAATGAGACCGAATTGTTGTAGGCGTTTTTCATTTCGCTGTCGATGATAATTTTGTCCGTGATTTCTTTTAGAAAAATTTTTTGGCTGTTCACGCAAAGCGTTACATCTCTTTTTATTGTACAAAATTTCATCCTTACTTCGTGCGTTTTAGTTAAACTTTAGCCGCATGAGCGAGGCTCAAATTTTGCTCTAGCTTAAGCGCGACCTGGCCCGTGCGGCCACGCACTGAAAATTAGCCAACCCGAACCTTTAAAATGAGCGCAAATTTCATCGATTCTTTTTTCATCTTTCACAATAAACTCTTCGCTGCGGATATAGGTGTCAAAGGCGCCATCGGTTGTTGTTAAGTTGCCGTGTCGCCCTGGAACCGTAAAGGTTTCATCGCGCCTGTTTAAACAAAACTTTAGCCGCGTGGCAAAGACTTAAATTTTGCGCTAGCTTAAGCGCTACTTGGCCTGGCGGCCACGCACTATCTTTAAATATGCAGTAATTTAAAAATAAAAATTCCCTCCTTTATCCTAGCGCAAAGCTGCTACGCCTTGAGTAAAACTCCAGCTCTTGCGCCAATGCTTGAACATCTTGCACCCGATTATTTACAAAGTTTTCGATGTTAACGGTTATGCCCGAATGCGCAAAATTTTGGTTTTCTACTTGAGGCTGAGTTAAATTTGAATTATATGCCATCGACAAATTGGGCTCCATGTTAAAATCAGTTGGGATGGCACTTTGCATTTGTTTGGAAATATCTTTCATCGAACCCGAAAAGCCTTCCCCGACGCCGAGTGCCAAGTTTTTACCGATTTGTTCTTCAAATAACTTTGATGGAGAAGCAATTCCGAAAAAGCTTCTTTTGACTTTAATTTTGATTTAATCGCGGGCATTTAGCTTTTTTATTTGCCGTAAGCTTAATTCGCGAATTGTCCTGCGCGGCCACGCGCCCATCCCAAAGTCCACGAACCAAATCGCCTCCGATGTTCAGCATTTTTCCAGGTAGCTCACAAATCGTGTTCCAAATGCTGTTTACAAGGTTCTGCGCTGCGTTTATTCCGGCAGAAAGAAGCTGACTGCCCCAACTCGCAACGCTAGAGCCTGTTCACATAAGAGCGTGACAAGGCAATAGGAACCTGATACAATAGGAACCTGATACAATAGGCACATGAAAATAAATAACAAGTAACTTGAAAAAATACAAAAGCTCATGCCAATTGAGAAAAAACGGCAAAAATATCGAATCAACAATTTTTGAACGCCTTAATTTACCAGATAGAAAATAGTTGCAAACGGAGGTTGTTGCCGAAAAATGCGTAAATTGGACACAATTCATATGAAATTTAATCAACAGGCGAAAAACGGCACCATGTTCAAGGCGAAATTTTGTGCTTAGACAGAACTAGCGTCAAAGTTCATTAGAATGCAGCTGGAGCAAAAAAGTCAAGCGGCGATCGGAGTCTCGGCGCTCAAAAAGGGCTAACAACGAAAAGGCATGCAATTTGTGCATCCGAGAAAATTGCTCTAAAAATTTAGCTTTTTGCAGGCAATTGCCAACATACACCCGACAACAGAAAGCTTACAGAATCGCTTGTTACTAAGGTTTGAAGCTATTTGTTGTTCATGGACCAAGCGTACAAAGATAACAAAACAAGGGCCCTCGCGATTAAGCGAGGGCTTATTCCGGTTGTCCTGCCGAAAAAGAATAGAAAAATACCATTGGAATCGACTCTAAGCTTTATAACTGTCGCAATGAAATTGAGCAATTTTTTTCACGGCTTAAGCGCTTTCGCAAGGTTTTTATTCGCTATGACAAACTCGATATTATCTATTTTTCTGTTGTAATATGGGCTCTAAGTTTTATGTAAAGCGGCTATAAATAAACCCCCTATACACAACCAGAACGTTAAACTTGTCTAGTTTTTGTAACGTCCGAAAAAGGCAATTGCACTAACTCCTTAATTGGTTATGCAATTTATTATAATCCGCCATGTAGTTATGCTCAAAGTTCAGCTTTAGCACCTTATCAAGCACAGCTGACGCATTTGTGAAGTTCTCATCGGAGCTCTCATCAGAAAAAGCCTTACAAGAGCCCAAAAATTCAGCAAATGTGCTGTTAATGGTCTTTTTTAGCGTAGCTCTCTTAATCGGATTCAACTTTGAGTTCGAGTCCACACCTTTTAGAATGCTATTGTACATGCACTGCAACTCATAACGAATATTATGGGCATCCTTGGCAATATTCTTGAAAATCTCTTTAAATTGGCCTTTTTGCCCATTTTTGAAGCCTGTCCAGAGTTCGCTAACTTCTTTCTTTTGCGTTCTGTCCTGCATACCCAAAGCAAACGCATTGAAACGATTAGCAGGAAAATTTAGTGAGTGCGTACCGATTACGCTTGCGATTCGGCCGACAGAAACCGAGGCCGCAAGTCCGACCTTGCCTGTAGATGCAGACACCTTTATAGCTTTGCGTTCCGTAGATTTGACACGCTTCAGAATGAACGGAATTGTAGGTTCTTTGCTAAAAGCTTCACCAGGTAGCGCAACATCAGACTCTCCTGCAGACGGTGATTTAGTTAGGTAAAAACTTAAGGTAACGTAATTTTCGACGCCAACGGTTGAAGAATGGCTATTGACCCCATAGTCAAGCGCTTTTAAAGATGGCTCAAATCTAGTGTTTAGCAGCTTTAATGCATTACCAATATCCACTGCACTATGGTGGCGTGAGTTGAGAAGTTTAGTTTGAAGTGAAGACAGCTTTTCACGTAAGATTTCTTGCCCAACAATGTTATTGCCGACAACAGGAACCTTAATATCAACGGTCACATCTTGACATGTGTCATCAGCGAAATCAGAAGTTGTGCTGCTGTACGAAATGTTAATGCTAGACTCACCAGCACCAGGGATATTAAGCGCCACACTGCCGCTTGCACCAGAGAAATTAGCCTTGTGCTTTGTTGAGAATTCTGCGGACTTCTTGGACGACCTTAACGACTTGGTAAAGGTTTGCATTTTACTTAAAGTATCTAGCTGAGTGTATAGCTCCGCAAACGATTTTTGCGTTGTTTCATCATCATTCAAAGCTCTTGATGTTCTAAGCGTCGCAGCAAGAGAAATTCCAGCTTTCAACATGTTTAAGCGACCCGTATGAAGCGTCGACAGCCAATCCTTCTCTATGGCACGTTTACGAGCCTTTGCCGCAGATTTGTCATCTTTCGAAGCATTCTCGTTAGCCAGTACAGATAGGCTCCAGTTGTAGTCCCGCAAGTTTCCCGTGATGGTCTTTGTAAGAGCTTCTACGTCGTCTGAACCGACTCCTTGGATCAGTTCTTGCACCTCGTTGAATTTTTTAAATTCGTCTGCTTTTAGATACTCAGCTAATTTATCTGCACTTACACCGATGTCTGGCAAGCAATTTTCATCGATTAAGCTCAAATAGGCATGCCGCTTGGTTGTATGCGATACACCTTTATTAACGCCCGCACCTGCGGAAACATTCAGGCCAGCATCTGTCAGCGCCTTTTTAGTGGCCCCAGAGAGACCAAATGTATTTTGTAGAGTTTTTTCTTTTGTTGCTGTCTGCGCCTTTGTAATGGTCGGTAAAGCTACTTTTGTGTCTTGAGAAATTATACCCAGTATTTTCAAATATGGCTCAATCGACGTCGCAACAGTAGATAGAGCTTCCTTCTCGCGATCTTGCATCTCACTTCTTGTTTTTGCAACTTTCTTTATTTTAGGAGCGCGCACTCTAAGTGAGGAAACTTTTCCTTCGGATAACTCGGAATCTAAAAATTGCTCCAGTGAGCGATAAATTAGCGCTCTCGAGAACTCAACTTTGTCGTTTGCGGTCACTGACACCAAACCTAGTACTTCAAATCCGGCCGAAATATCAAAACTAAAGCCAGAGGTTGTCCGATAAAAATTTTTCTCGTGCACGCCTTCGCTTATGTTAACACCAAAACCGACTCCAACCTCAACATCAGTTATATGTGCCGGGTCAATCGGCGTCGCGGTAGCGGATGCGTGTGCGCTTACACTCGCAGAGACACTCTCGCTACCCATTTTTTTCTCTATGTCACCGCGATATTTCTCTAGAACCTCATCCGCTACCTTCCTTGATACGAGGACTTTATATGCGTTCCTCATAGAACTAACAAAACCATAGAAATAATGTTCTTGTAAACCAGCTTTCTCGAGTGTTTTTTCTACACTCTTAAGCTGTAACGCAACCTGCACCTGTTTCGCGCTAGCATCAAGAGACACACTATCCAGACAGTCGCGCACACTAAGTAAAGTATTCTTAACCTCTGTATTTTCCAAGACTCCCTTAAAGTGGTCGTATTTGCCGCCCTCATTGTCCTCTGGAGTTAGTTCAATTATCTCGGATAAAACATTATATAGCGCCTTATTAAGATTGTCCCCTTCAAATAAATCTAACTGCTTGACACTTGTATCTAAATGAAACACATTATCTTTCTTTGCCGCAGTGGACATCTCAACGTGAGGGGCACCTTCGAGAGCATCCGCGGATTTGTGCTCGTTGCTGGCACCTTTTCCGTCAAGTTCATCCATCGCTCCAACATTGTCTTCTAGATCTTCAAGTTCCATTACTTTTTCAGCAACTTCCGATTCCACACGTCGTTCGATTTGAATTGTTGGCTCATGCGAATCATTTCCGGCTGCGCTAACGGAAATCGCCGGCGAAAGTAAGTTTAATCCCATCATGGTCAGCGAAACAATCCCAGCGAGTTTAGAAAAACCGCCCATTCCACCAGTTATATGCTCCAACATCTCATCATCTAACATTTCTGCTGCCTCCTGTCCATAGTTTAATAATTGCTCACAAGTAAAGTCGTAGCCTAACTTTTTGGCCTTTGGCAAAAGCACCTTTCCGACGAACTTCTGCACATCTTGCTCGTTTAGCTTTTTCGCATCCAGTTCTTCTTTGAGTCTCAAAACTTCTGCTTTAAAGCTCTCGTCGTTTATCACATTTGTGAAAAATTCTTGAATTTGCGCGCTTTTCACTCAAAAAACTCCTTTCTAAATTGAATTCGGATAAATTTTAACACATATAAATTTGCTTGTCAAGATTTTTTATAAATATTTTTAAAATAAAAAATGACGCCACATATTTGTGACGTCTTGATTTGTGTTACATCATAAGCCAAAAAGCCTGTTGGCTATGCGCCAAAACTTGCTAAACTTTATCGCAGGTTAGGGTTACCAGGTTGCTGCAGCTACCATCGCAGACTCTTCAGCAGACGCTCGTTAGCTATAATTTCATTACCTTCTTGCTTCAACCTCTCACGCTGTGAATTCAACTTTTGCATATCGCCTCCTCGCCTTAACGCGTCATCAACCAACTCTAGCTCTCCATCAATTTCGCTAAACCGTCGTTCTACGAAAAGCTGACGCATGCCTAGTAGATCTTGTCCACCTCTTATTAAATCCTCACGCTCATTTTTTTGCACGTCACTTTCCCCAAGCCGATCCAGTTCCGAGTCAATTTCTCTAAGCCTTTGGTTTAACAGTTGCAGACGCTGGTAAGTCAGTTCTATGCCATTTTGTAGCAAACTCGTACGCTCCTTTAAAAGATCTTGACGTTGAGAGCCAGTTCTTGACCCTTCACTGTCCCGAGGCTGCTCCAGTTTCGACTCAACCTCTTCAATCCTTTGGAGTAACTGATGCACC
>JAZQHA010000211.1:0-3392 GCA_045540315.1 Acutalibacteraceae bacterium
AAAAGCTCAATCAGGGAATTTTCGTAAGACGCTTCTGTATAACTGATAGACATACCGTCAATTTAGGATTTTAAACCAGTATAGGAACCGAGATATCGCTTAGCTATAACAACATACTTATCTTGCAGGCTTAAGGGGGGAACCAATACCTGCTTAACCTGCAGCTCGTCTTGGTCTAACACTTGTCCCTCTCTCGCTCCTGGCTTAATTAAGGAAACAAAGGCATCAGGGCAAAGTCTCATATAAATTTCAAGAAATTCCGAATTGTATACGCTTGCGTCTATGTTATATACATGATAGGCGGGGCTTACAGAACCAATATCTTCACGCATAACACCAAAATTAAGAATGTCTCGGCTCATTCCAAAGACCATGTCTCCTTTTTGTATGATTTTATTTTTTGAGGTATTAGAAGACAGCGCTTTGTTGAATTTAATTCCTCTTGGGAAAATGCCCCTATTTGTAGCGGAATATTCCGGAACTTGCGTTAAATTGCCAACCTTTTCGCTTTTAGGCTGCATAAAGCTTCCCATTTCCCGAACCTCCCATTCTTCAGGAATTAAATCTCCATCGTCACTAACGCAAAGTTTTCCTCCACTTTGGGCGTAAGGGGCTCCGTCAAGATTAGGATAATTGTAATCAATAAACCAACGCTTAAAAACTCTTCTCATCCAAAAGTCGGCACATTCACATAAGGCCGCCTGTGCTTTTTTATATTCCAATTGAAGTTTTTGCAACTTGGCAACTTCCGAAGATGTGTAAGTGGATGCCTCTTTCGAATAAAATGATAGCAACTTCGACTGAAGGGAAACACACAATTTTTCCTTGTCTCTCAATTCCTCATAGTGCTCCTCGTAGGGTAAATCATAGTACCAGTCTAAGGAATCTATATCGTCTGCTCCCCCTATATATTTGGAAGGTGTTAAATTGTAATCTTTCTTTCGAATTTCATCTATAGTAGCAGATGAGTAAAAGTCTCCTTTTACCGGATCACCTGAAGAATTGAAGTAAGCATCTACTACATCACTAATTTGTGAAATCTCGTCGTCCGAGAGTACTCTTTGCGTACGACTCTCCATTCTCCCCATTCTACGAGCATCGATAAACAACACATCAGGCTTATTTCTCCAATCCTTTGAAAGGAATAAAATGGAAACTTTTATCTTTGTCGTGTAGAACATTTGTGCAGGCAACGATATAACACAATCAAATACGCCCTGTTCGACCAAAGACTTTCGAATTTGATATTCCTCATCGGTCTTATTTGCTACTGCCGAGTTAGCAATTACGATGCCAATTCTGCCTTTCGGTGCTAAATGATGAAGCATGTGCTGAATCCAAGCGTAATTAGCATTGCTAGCAGGAGGGGTACCATATCTCCATCGGACATCGTTTAGCAGATTTTCTTGTCCCCAGCCAGAGAGATTGAATGGAGGATTAGCTAAAATGAAGTCAGCTTTAAGTGTCTTGTGAAGGTCATTATGGAAAGTGTCTGCGTGATGTAAACCAAAATCAGCCGAAATGCCTCGAATGGCCATGTTTATCTTTGCCATTTTCCACGTGTCGGGATTGGATTCTTGTCCATATACCGATATAGCATCGCGTCTACCACTATGCTCTTCAATGAAACGTGAGCTTTGTACAAACATACCCCCGGAGCCGCAACAGGGGTCATAAACACGGCTGTTCTCAAAAGGCTTCAGTATGGATACCAGCAGCTTCACCACGCTTGCAGGCGTATAAAACTCGCCTCCGTTGGCTCCTTCATAAGCCGCAAACTTAGTAATGCAGTATTCATAGGTACGTCCCAGCAAGTCTGTGCTTTCCTGTGCAGAGCCCATATCCAGATTTGTGAAGAGGTCTACCACTTCTCCGAGCACGCGCTTATCCAGCTCCGGCTTGGCGTAGTCCTTGGGCAGCACGTCCTTGAGCGTATCGTTCTCTCGCTCGATAGCACGCATGGCGTTGTCTATCGTCATCCCGATTTCGGGAGTATGCGCGGCTGCTGCGATAGTATCCCAGCGAGCTTCCTGCGGTACCCAGAAAATATTCTCTTCGGAATAGAAATCTCGGTCATCCTCGAAGCCGTATCCTTCATCAACAAGCTGCTGGTAGCGAGCTTCAAAGCGAGAAGATACATAACGCAAGAAAATCAAACCGATAATGACCTTACGATAGTCGGCGGCGGGAATATGCCCCCAGAGTACGCAGGCTGCATCCCATATCTGCTTTTCAAACGGGAGAGGTGTATTATCTTTAGCTTTCTTCGATACGCGCTTTGCCATGGGGATATTCTACCATTTTGACCACATCGCTTCAAGGAATTTCCTACGAAATCTACGTCAGGAAGATTCTCTGCGTTAATCATTTTTGACGGAACCATTGTCGCTATCCAACAACGATGTGATAACAAGCCGGTGGTACCATTGGTCTACAACGGCTCAATCCTCCCCCGCAAGGCTCCTTTTTGGGCGTTTTGCGGGAATTTTGCCGGGCTGGTCACATCAGCCCCTTTTCCCGGGCGGTGATTTCAAACTCTTTGAGCAGCTCCTTGCCGTAGTACTCGCGCACGAGGGCTCCCTTGTAGAAGATAGAGAAGCCGCATACCTCGCGGCGTTGGGGCGGTTTGGGGAAATGGCAGATGGCTCGCGCCGGGGGACGGAGCTTCTTGAACAAGGCGCGGAGCGCTTTCTCTGTTTCTGCCGGGGTCATGATTCCGGTGGTAGTATACCCTACCGGGGGCAGAATTGCAAGGTTCTACGCCCCGGTTCAGTAGGTTTCCCGGAGGATTGTGGAGATTTCCTCCGGGGTATGGTCGAGCATATCGAGCGTTTTGGAGAGCACCATGCGGGTGATGCCGAAGGTGTCGCAAACATCCGTAACGGAGCGGAGCTCGCCGGAGTGTAGCTTCTGCTCCAGCACGAGAGCATTGACCATGCGAATGGCTCGTTTTGTGGGGCGGTTGCCCTTTTCCAAGGCGACAGGTTGCGGGGCTTGCAGCGTGAGGCGGCTCTTGGAGTTTCAGCGCAGGGCGAAGGTGAGCTTGGTGACGGATGTAGCGGACATGGTGATTAGGATGAGTATTTTTCTATGGTTAGTTCCTGAGTATCTTCATTGTAACTGATGCTCTTGTAGAGCGCGGAAAAGAGCGTGGCGAGCGCGGCATCCGGGATATGCTCCACGAGCTGCTCCACATGGGACAAAGCCTCGGAAATATCGCGGCGGGCGAGCTGCGGGAGCCGCTCCTGCAAGGTCTTTATCATGCTCGGGTCATGGGCGACCGCCGAGGTACTTTCCCGCACCGCACCCGCTCCGGGCAGACCGTCATGCGCTACTACTCTCCCAAGCGCAAGGTCAGCGTAAGACGCGACCGCTCCGCCATCATGTTCTAC
>JAZQHA010000212.1:0-9805 GCA_045540315.1 Acutalibacteraceae bacterium
GGCTTTCATCGAAAAATGAAATTAATTCAACGTCGCGCTTACGGATATCGTAACTTTGAAAACTATCGGTTAAGAGTGTTAATTGAATGTGGGCACGTGGTGATATGAAAATTCAAATTCCACATAAATTGGGCTTGACCCGGGTGTTTAAGCCTCCGGAATTGCATTTAACGGCCTGTTTTAGCCCCGAGGGGAGTGCAACAGGACAGCGCGTAACCCGCTAAGCCATAGGTAAAAATGAAACAGGCGGCAGATTTACGAAAAATCTGCCGCCCGTCCGTAGAAGTGGAGTATTTTTCAATCGAACGGAGGCTTGCTCTGAGAATCTCCCCTTGCGGGGGATTGCTTTGAGTGTAAAACTGGCTTACCTGCGCATGAAAGTTGGTCTGTTATGTGTTTTTTGTTTGCTCCAATGGTGTATTGTGTGATAGCATAGTGTAAGACACTTACGCATTATGAACGTTCCGAATTTCCAGACCTTCCTGCGCCCCATCTTGGAGGTGCTCTCCAATGGTGTAACCTACTCCCGCCGAGACCTCATCAGCGCGACCCTGAAGAAGTTCTCCTTCACGGATGAGGAGTTGGCTCTCAGGCATGAGCAAGGTGGCAGTTTGGTGCTGGCCGGGCGTGTAGGCTGGGCTCTGGTTTACCTCAAACAAGCCGATTTGGTAGATTCTCCCACTCGTGCAATGTTCCGAATCTCGGAGGAAGGTAAAAAGACGCTACGCTCCGGAGAGGAAATCAACCGAGCCTATCTGAGCCGCTTCCCATCTTTCCAGCAGTTCATGGATAAGTGCAAGCACTCTCCAACCGCTTCCCCCGCCCCGACTACAACTGGAGGAGATGATAATGACGACCCTCTGGAGAAAATCAATGAGGCTTGTAATGCATTGAAGACAGAATTAAAGGACGAAATTATTTCTGTCCTCCTCAAGCTAAAGGAAACGGAGTTTGAGCGTTTCTGTGTTGATTTGCTGGTAAAAATGGGATACGGCAACCCCACTTTGAGCCGAGTCACTCAGGCTACAGGTGATGGGGGTATCGATGGTATTGTTACTTCTGACCGCCTTGGCTTCGATAAGGTCTATGTTCAGGCCAAGCTCTATTCTCCCGATTGCTCTATTTCTGAGGGGGTGATGCGTGACTTCATTGGAGCCATTGACAACCAGGAAGCCAATGGGCGCGGGGTATTCATAACGACAAGCAAGTTCACTAAGGGAGCCGCTGAAAAAGCATTGGGCAGTAAACACCACAAAATCATGCTTATCGATGGAGATAAACTCTCCGAACTCATGATAGAGTTTGGAGTAGGCGTTTCCACAACCAACACCTTTACGATAAAAGAAATCAATCCAGCTTTCTACGAACAGTATGAGTCCAAATAAATAAACGATGCCCGATTCAATATAAGCTGTTAATATGAATCTACGATAGGTAATGATTAGCTAAGCATATTCTGTCTTTATGTATTTATCAAGCTTAAGATTACGGAACTTTAGAAAGCTCGGTCCTTTCAAAGGAGAGGAAAATGAAAATACTGACTTTACCATTTCTTTTCATGAAGGTTTGAATGTTTTGGTTGGCAGGAATGATGAAGGTAAAAGTGCAATTATAGACGCTATAAAAATTGTACTCAAAACCCACTCTCTTGATAAAAATAGGATTGAGCAAGATGATTTCTTTTATGATGCAAACCACAATGAGTATGCCAAACAAATAAAAATAGAGCTCATTTTCCGTGATATTACAGAAATTGAAGGAGGAAAATTCATAGAATGGCTTACGTGGAGAGGAGATGGAGAAGAAGCATCTCCTGAGTTAAGAGTAATATATGAGGTCAACAATGAGCAAAATAAAATTTTACCTTCAGATGTAAAAGCTGGACCGGAAGGTCATGAAACATATTTGGATGCAGAAGCTAGAGAGTATCTCAGAATTACATATTTGAAACCTTTAAGAGATGCGGAGAACGAGTTGCGTGCTAAACGCAATTCTAGATTGTCTCAAATACTGATGGGGCATGATTCATTTAAGGAGGGCTCTGAAAGTCGTACTAAAATACTTAACACGCTGGAAAATGCGAACAATGAAATCCGTGAGCTCTTAAATGAGAATCCATCAAAATGCAATATAAAGGAAATAATAGACAAATATATTCGAAAATTCATAGGTGAGGAACAGGAAGCTTCAATCTTGATGGCGGCTCCACATATTCGTCGCATACTCGAAAATCTCGATATTTCTTTAAATGAAGGAATCAATCATGGCCTAGGAGCATTGAATAGGCTGTACATGGCAACAGAGCTTATGCATTTAGATCAAGGGGGGGATAGACTACCTTTGTGCCTCATAGAAGAATTAGAAGCACACCTTCACCCACAAGCTCAGATGAAGGTAGTGAATACCTTATTGGAGCTAGTGGCCGATAACAAAAAGCAATTTATTATCACTACACATAGTCCCAATATAACATCTAGGCTACCTTTGGAATGTCTGATTATGATTGATGGTGGGTTCGCCTATCCCTTAGGGCACCAGTATACAAAGCTGTTACATAAAGACTACAGATTTTTAGAGCTTTTTTTGGACGCAACTAAGGCCAATTTATTTTATGCCAGGGGTGTTATATTAGTTGAGGGCTGGTCTGAGATGTTACTTATTCCTGCCATCGCCAAACGCTTAGGGTTGGATTTAACAGCCCAAGAAGTGTCTATTATCAATGTGGGTAATACTGGTTATCTCCATTACGCTAAAATTTTTCAAAGACAGTTGCCTCCTCAAATGGGCATAAGAGTCGCCATCATTTCTGATTTAGATGAACGGCCAAAGCTTAACGATAATTCTCAACTGAATTATCCTTCTGATGAGGAAATAAAAAGCATAAAAATACAAAAAAGGGCTAGTCTCGGTATCGAGGAGGACAATAATATAAAGATATATTTCTCATCACCTTGGACGTTAGAGTGGAGTATAGCCGATTCGAGCATTCAGAATGTATTATACAAATGCTTAAAAGAAACACATCCTTGCATATACGAGGATGTAACAAATGATTGGAAAATTATTCTATATCTGCAACTTTGTCCGGAGAATGTAAGACGCGAATTAAGGAAGGACGATTGTGCTAATATATGTGTGAGTAAATTAAATAAGACCAAGTTGGCATACTCTCTAGCAAAAGAATTAGAAGAGCAGAATATTGAAGTAATTGAAAATAAAAATGATGGCTTACAATATATCATAGATGCTCTAAACTTTGTATGTAAGAAGATAAATGATAACTAAGGAGGAGATAAGTATTGCGGCTAAATTATTGCTTCATGGTGGAGCTAGCTTTGATGAGGAGCGTATAGCATTCATACAAAATCTTCAGACTAGAGATTTATGTGCCGTACCCGGTAGCGGAAAAACTACCGCATTACAAGCAAAAATATTGTGTTTAGCGAAACACCAAGGTAAAGATTTCAATGAAGGCATCCTTGCGCTATCGTTTACGAATAGCGCGGTTGCTTCTCTCAGGTCAAGAATTTCTTCTCACGCTTCTAACGTATTTAAGTATCCAAATTACCTTGGAACCGTACATTCTTTTTTAAATCGATTCGTAGCAAATGCTGCGTGTCAGTTGTTATATCAAACTAAAATGAACATATGCGACGATGAGAAATATGAGAAAGAACTAAAACTTCAAATAACAAACATTCGCGAAGGATATAAACTAACAACGTATGTTGAAAGGCATCATGTTGATGTATCAAAGTTGTATATCGATTATAATACCCGAAATATTTGTAAACCAGACGGTAACGTTTTGCTAAAGGCAAAAACTGCTTCGGATTCGTACGATGTCTTTTATAAAGCTAAAACTGCAGTGAGCAGAAAAGGCATTTTCTCCTATGACGATTCCATAAATCTTTCAATTTGGGCACTAGATAATCTACCAGACGTAGCCAAAGCTCTTCGTAAGCGGTTCAAATTTGTATTTGTTGATGAAGCTCAGGATTTGAAAGCTCAATTTATTCAGTTGCTTAATAAAATTTTTTCTGAGGCAGAAGACTCTATCATCCAATTTATAGGAGATCCCAATCAATCAATATATTTACCTGTAGACCAGTCGTGGAAACCGTATAACCCTCTCTCTCTTTCGGTTTCTCATCGAGTGTCGTCAAATACTGCTCGAGCCGTAAATTTGTTAACAACAGTTCGTAAAGACTTAATCTGTCATTCCTGCCAATTTGATAACGAGATTCCGCCACATTTAATAATCTATGATATAAACTCAAGCTCGCGTTTAGAGGAAACATTTGCCAATCTCATTGTCAAATATAACCTACATTTGAAGAAATATGCTAATAAGGGATTCTATATAATTGGATGGAATGTGAAGCCTTTGTCTAATAATAACGATAGAAATCTGATTCGGATGGAAACACTTTTTCCGAGCAGAGTCATTACAGAAAAGAATAGTGACCACGTTAATATGGGAAATACAAAAGATTTAGTTAATTGGTTATCTCTATTATTATATAGATATTCATCATTGGATTATAAAGAAAGAGAGGGTATTAAAAACTTGAAAGATTTTCTTTGTCATATTAAAGAAAGAAGTAACACCAAATGGCAGCTTGCATTATTTTATATTTGCGATGCTATAAACAAGAATAATATCACAAAATTTCGAAGATATATGAAAAGGCTGGTAGAAGTGTTAAAATCTTACAGTATATTTGATGAACAAGGAAGTATTGCGCTTCTAACTAATGAAATCGATTCTATAAAATCTTTTAACACCACCACATATGATGTATGTAAGATTCCTCTAAAGTTTGCTTCTGTACATGCTTCAAAAGGAAGAACTTACGCTGCTACAATGTATATTGAGACGGCCTATAGGGGCTTTAATGACTCACATTATTTGTTTCCCGTATTATTTCCACAAGATTCTCAGAAGTCGACTAAGCTCAACAGGACTACTATAGAGGCGATGAGGGTGGCGTACGTAGGTTTTTCTCGGCCAATTGGTTTATTATGCTATGCCGTCTGTAAAAACTCTGTAAAAGATGTAGAACATGTTTGTTCGAGGGGCTGGGAGATAGTGGATATCACAAAATCTAATTAACCATAGGTTAATTAGATGCTACGCTCAATTTATCAGATTTCAATTTTGTCGTTCAGCAACAAAAATCGAAAAACTTATTTGTCCCTGTAAAGAATTTTAGCTCAATACCTGCCAATCGTCTTCAGGGAAAATGTCTATTGAGCCTTCATATTGTAATATTTTAAATAGTAGCTTTGTTACGGAATTAAAAAGACGAGTCATTAGTTTTAAACTTTCTCCTGTATTTTCTATTTTCAGACTGCCTTCGTGTATAATATCATTCCTTTGTTGCAAATCCATGGATGCTGGAGGAGAACATGAATATTTTTCAAACAGTTGATAGACTCTCTCCTCAAACGATTGGACTTTACCTCTTCCTTGACCTCGTTTTCCCAATTCCTCGATAATCTTTTTTGCTCCCTTTTCTGCTTTTGGTATATGGTGTTTTTGAAAAACTTTAGCTAAATCATGTTCTAGTTCAGATGAATCTAATTGTAACGTTAGATGATTCGTGACAGCTTGAGGTGCTTCATGGCTGATATACGTATTGTATAGAGAATCAAGTAGCAAATAACAGAAGAGGAGCCTATGTTCTAAATGCACATGTCGCATATTCATCGTCGCATAGGTAGCCATAACTGCTCGCCATGTTTCATTCTCTCCCAATTTGCCATCATTTATACAAGCTAGAGCATTTTCTACGAACTGTTTTATTCGACCACGTTCTCCGATTCGTGAATTTCCCAAAGGTGACCAAAAGCAAGGAATTTTATTCGGAGTATGTAATGCATCTATCTCCATTATTTGTTCCCCTCTGCGGACAATTCTTATAACTGGCATCGCTAAATTTCCCAATGCTAATTGCAATAGATAGGCAATATTGTATGCCTCATTATCAACATCTGGAGAAAATGGTTGAGAGGTGCTCAAAATTAAATGGTCAGTAAAGAAATGTGCTTTACCCAATATGTATGGAGAAACAGAAAACGCGCCATTCTCCATACTAATCAAATTTTTTAACTCCCATGTTGCTTTTTTTCCGGTGATAGATATAGAATCCAACAATCTAGAGCCATTCAAGCAATCAGTATAATTATCAAATGGTTTTATTTTAGAAAAGGGAATAATATAGTCAATATTACTAGATGAAAGAGGAGTGTTATCATCAGCTAAAATGATTTTTTTACAAAGGTAGCCTTGTTTAAACAAAACGCATTCGTCAGAATACGATACAGAGGAGGAACGAAGTTCTCCTATTTGAGCTATTGCTAATTTTTCTCCATAATAACACAAAATATCAGTCCCTTTTAGCTCTTGTTTAGCGTTGGCAACTGAGAGCTCTATTTGCAATATAAAATTAGAAAAATCACTTTGTATAAGTTGACTACTTCTAATAATCAAATCGTTATTTTCTCCAATTCTGACCTTTTGCGGTCTCTCGTATGCGACGTGATTTTTTGATTCAAAAAACATCTTAGCAAATTAACTTGTATTAGGTAGCTTTATACATCTTCCTCTGCTGCCTCCATCACTTTTTCCTCAACTTCGTCGTATTCGTATGCGTGGGGCGTGATGTTATCTGCCCAAAGCTCACATTGCTGCATAACGGTCTGCACGGCTTCTTCCATACCCTCAGGCGGGTATTTGTATATCTTAAGCAGGCGTTTGATTATGGTGCGCATTTTGGCGCGTGCGCTATTGCGGCGTTGCCAATCAATCGTCTTGTTGCGGCGCAAGGTGTCTGTTAGTTCGCGGGTGAGAGTAATCAATTGGTCATTCTCGTAGAAATCATTGATGTTTTCCGGCTTGGTCAGCGCATCGTAGAACGCAAACTCCTCCGGAGTCAGACCGTACTTTTCGCCCTCTTTGTGCTCAGTAGTAATCTGCTTGGCCAATTTCAACAACTCTTCGATAACCTGCTCATTGGTTAACAGCCCATTGAGGTACTTGTTCATCAATTGCTTAATGATGTCGCTGAATTTGTCAGACTTCACCACGTTCGTTCGCTTGTATACCCTTACTTGCTCCAGAATGAGCTTGCGCAATAGTTCCAACGCCAAATTCTTACTATCCAGTTTGGCTATTTCTGCCAAGAACTTCGGGTCAAATAGCGAAAACTCCGTCTTAGCATCAGAGAACAGGTTAATAACTCCATCACTTTTGATGCTCTGTTTCAGAAGTTCATTGATGCGCTGATTGATTTCCTGTAGTGAAATCTTGCGCTTGCTCCCGGTGTTTTCCAAACGCACCAACAGCACGCGCACCGCTTCCATAAAGGCAGCCTCGATGCGGTCATGCTCCTCCGCTATGGAGGAGCACAGGGAAAGAGCCTGATGCAGCATCAGGGCTTCTTTCATAAATGAGATGCGAGACTCCTCTTTGTCTCTCGCGAGCAGGAAATTGACTGCCCCGGTGATGCATTTACCCTTTTGTAAATCTGTGCCGTTCCGGAAAATGGAGTAATCGTAGCCATGGAACAAATCGCGGCACACTTCCAGCTTTTCCAAGAACTTCGGGTAGGCTACACGAGCTACATCGGTATCGCCATAGTTCTTGCGGTCTCGCGCAGAGTAATCACTCATCGCTTTCTTCAAGGCAGCAGCTATACCCACATAGTCAACAATCAGACCGCCCTCTTTGTCCTTAAAGACGCGATTCACGCGAGCAATGGCCTGCATGAGATTATGCCCGGACATCGGCTTGTACACGTACATGGTTGCCAGAGAGGGCACGTCAAACCCGGTCAGCCACATATCCACCACAATGGCTATTTTCAACGGGGAGTCATTATCCTTGAACTTTTTGGCCAGCTCCTCACGGTGCTTCTTATTGCCGATAATTTCTCGCCATTCCTCGGGATCTTTGTTGCTCTCGGTCATGACCACGGCAACCTTTTCCTCCCAATCCGGCCTCAGCTCCAGAATGCGGTGGTAAATCTGCAGGGCGATAGCACGGGAATACGCCACTATCATGGCCTTGCCTGTCAGCAGGTATTCTCGGTTATCCTCGTAATGCTCCAGTATATCCGTAACCAGAGAATTGATGGTGTTCGGGTTGCCCAACACGGCCTCCATCTGCCCCAGCATTTGTTTGCTGCGAGCGATAACTTCCGGGTCGGCATTCTGAGCCATCACCTCATATTCCTTATCGATGAGCTGAAGCGTGGTATCATCCAGATTCAGCTTCACCACCCGGCTTTCATAATACACCGGGCGGGTTGCTCCATCTTCCACCGCCTGGGTCATGTCATAGATATCGATGGTATGGCCGAACACCTCTTCCGTATTGCGGTCACGTGAGGAAACGGGGGTGCCGGTAAAGCCGATGAAGGTGGCATTGGGAAGCGCGTTACGAATCAAACGAGCGGCACCTACCACGCGCTTCGCCACCGTCTCTCCATCTTCATTTTTCGTCATGCGGATGCGCTCGCTTAGGCCATATTGGCTACGGTGCGCTTCATCTGCCATCACAATGATATTGCGGCGTTCGGAAAGTGGCTCGGCACTCTCCGTAAACTTCTGCATGGTGGTGAAGATGATCCCGTTTGCCTTGCGTCCCTCCAGCAGCCTCACCAAGTGCTCTCTGTCCTCGGCTTGAACGGGCTCTTGTCGAAGAAATCGGCGGCACTTGGAGAATTGCCCGAACAACTGGTCATCCAAGTCATTGCGGTCAGTCAATACCACGATGGTGGGACTGTCCAGAGCATCCTGCAAGAGGTGGGCGTAGAACACCATGGAGAGAGATTTGCCGCTGCCCTGCGTATGCCAGAACACCCCGGCCTTACCATCTCCACTTGTGGCCTTGGCGGTCGAATCAACTGCTTTCTTCACCGCGAAATATTGGTGGTATGCCGCCAGTATCTTGAAGCTCGTGGAGCCGTCATCGGAGAAGCAGATGAAGTTTTTCAGGATGTCTAGCAATCGCTTTCGCTGGAACATGCCCTCGAAGAAGGTGTCGAACCCCGCTTGCTGGGTGTTTTCGTAGTTGCCATCCTTCGTCTTCCACTCCATGTAGCGGTCTTCGCCGGAGGTAATCGTTCCCGCCTTGGAGGTGAGCATGTCGCTCATCACACAAATGGCATTGTAATGGAACATGGCAGGGATTTCCTGCATGTAGTTGCGTATCTGCGCGTATGCCTCGCTGGCATCCGTTTCCTCACGGCTGGGACTCTTCAGCTCCATCAAAACCGCAGGCAAGCCGTTCAAGAATACCAGCAAATCCGGGCGCTTGTTGCTGTATTCAATATACGTCCATTGGTTCGCGATAATGAAGGAGTTGTTATCGGCATTGCTGTAATCCACCAGATATACCAAGGCCGAGCGGTTTTCGCCGCGCTCCGAGTAGGTGACTTCCACACCGTGTTGCAGGTATTCCATGAACACGGCATTTTTCTGAGCCAAATCACCTAAGCCCAAATCCTTCAGTTTGCGGATGGCTTCTTCTATCGCCTCATAAGGTAAGCCCCGGTTCAGTCGGCAAAGCGATTGCTCCAGCTCCGCCTCATAGAGAGGGCTATAGTAGTCTCTCTCTACATCCGGACCATATACATGTCTGTATCCCATCTCGATGAAAAGCTCAATCAGGGAATTTTCGTAAGACGCTTCTGTATAACTGATAGACATACCGTCAATTTAGGATTTTAAACCAGTATAGGAACCGAGATATCGCTTAGCTATAACAACATACTTATCTTGCAGGCTTAAGGGGGGA
>JAZQHA010000213.1:0-4676 GCA_045540315.1 Acutalibacteraceae bacterium
CAGAACTACCTACAACGTATGCGAAAGCTGCCTTGAAGAAAAAGACTGTTACTTCCAGTGTGATAACTGTGAAGAATGGTTCTACGATGGCTACGAAAGCCGGTACGACACCGCAGACGGAACCATATGCTCAAACTGCTACAGCTACGACTATGTAACCTGTAGCGAATGTGGCGAAGTCATCAGAGAGCGAGACGCCATATATAACGAAGATGACGAAGAATGGTACTGTATGCGTTGCAACGAAAGAGCTGGCAGAATCCGTAACTATGGGTACAAGCCCTCTCCTGTGTTCAAGACCAAACACGATACATTCCATGTATCTGAGGCCATCAAGGAGCTGATGTTCGGCGTAGAGAACGAGATAGACAAAGGCGACAATCCTTTGGACACCGCTGCCGCTATCTGTAGAAAAGCTCCTGATGTCTACATAAAGCATGATGGTAGCCTCGGCAGCAATGGCATGGAAATCGTCACTCACCCTTGTTCTCTGGAATACCACATGGAGAATCTCGGTTGGGACAGTATCTGCAAAATCGCTATGCAAAGTGATTACAAGAGCCACGATGCAAGAACCTGTGGTCTGCATGTCCATGTTGGCAGACAGCAGCTCGGTGATACTGAAGAACAGCGCAAAGAGACTATTGCGAAGGTTATTACTCTCGTGGCAAGACATTGGAATGCAATAGTCCGCTTCTCAAGACGCAGAGAAGGTCAGCTCAGAGATTGGGCATCAAAGCCCAACATAGACCTCAGCAAGAAATGGACTAAGGAAGACCTGATAAGCGAATGCATGTACGAAAGACACAGAGGCCGTTACCGCGCAGTTAATCTCTGCAACTATGAAACCATTGAGTTCAGAATCTTTAACGGCACTCTGAAGTATCATACCATTCTGGCTACCCTCCAGCTCGTTTCCAACATCTGCGAATACGCAAAAGAAAACAGCTTTGAAGTTGTTCTTCAGAGCACTTGGCATGGAATAACCCACTATAGAACTTACGGAGAGCTTCAGGCATACATAAAGGCCAGAGGTCTGGATGAAGTAGAAAGTCCTGCTGCAGCTCGTCTATGGACAAAGGAGGAAATCGAAGAAGAAAAGAAGCGAGGAAAGTTCAAGGTAGGCGACTATGTAAGAATCAAGGAAAATGCTGTAACCCACTGGGCCACTTCTGGAATCATAGGACACGCTGGAGAAATCGGCGTTGTACGGTATGTCAGAGAAAGCAGAGACCTGCCCTATACCGTAGAGTTCGAAAACAGGTTCTGTAGCGAACTGTATAGCCCTGATAACATCTACAGCGGTCACGGTTACAGAGTGATGGGAGACCAGATAGAGCTCATCGACTGCGACCACGCAAGTGAATTTGATTGGTAAATAAAGGAGGATAAAAATTATGTGCATTATTGCAGCTAAGCCCGCAGGAGTGGCAATGCCCAAGTACGATTACATCAGCAACATGTTCCAGAACAACAAAGATGGTGCCGGCCTTATGTACGCGGCAAACGGTAAGGTACATATCGAGAAAGGCTTTATGGATGAGTTCAGCTTCGCAAGCAGACTTGCGGAGTTGGCTAAGGAACATGACATTGAAAAGCTTCCCATCGTGATGCATTTCCGCATCACCACTCATGGCGGTACAAAACCTGAAAACTGTCATCCTTTCCCCATTACAGACAGTATGGGTATGCTGAAGAAGCTCAGATGCAGAACCAACATCGGCGTAGCGCACAACGGCATTATAGACGTCAGCCCAAGAAGCAAGGATATCTCTGACACAATGGAGTACATTGCCGGCAGACTTGCCCCTCTCAAGAGAGCAATGCCTAACTTCTACAAGAACAAGGATATCCTGCAGATGATATACCACGGCATTACTTCAAAGATGGTAATCATGGATAGAAACGGCGACATGAGCTTTATCGGAGACTTCCGGGAAGAAGACGGAGTAAAATACTCTAATACCAGTTACATGTATAACTACAGCAGCTACCGTTGTTTTCCCTACGAAATGGAAGGCTACGACGAATACGAAAGCTACAGCTACAAGGAGCTTATGTGGCTGGATGAGAAAAAGGGCGAGTATGTAAAGTCCAAAAAGGGCGACATGTTGCAGGACGACTTCGCCATAGACAAGAACGGTAATGTATATTACTTCGATTCTGAAATGGGCATGTTCGTAAGGCTGTACGGAGCTTCCGCCTACAATAGTGACGGAGGCTTCTTGAAGTTTAATCCCGACAGCGAATTTACTTGTCATGAGGTGGTAATGCTTTGACAGACGCAGAATACCTGTTCAAAAGCCAATCGGCTGAACTGAAACGCACAGGCCGTGGAGCCTACAACAGAAAGGGCGGGAGCAGAAGTAAACGCTGCTCCCTACCCAGCGACAACCTAACTGAAGCACAGAAAAGGAGAATGAACGGAGAAGTTATGAGCTGTAAACTGAATGAACCGATGAGCTGGAAAGAGTTTAGAAAGCTCCCCACAGATGTACAAGCGCTTTATATCATCCACCTGAGAGACGAATACGGCGCAAGAAACACAGACATTGCCAAGATGATGGGAGTAGAGCGTTCGCATCTGTCTCGACATATCAGCGCTAATCTGCCAAAGCTGAAAAAGAGCCCCGGCGGAGTGTCAAAATATGAAGACCCGAGATGGACTGAATTCGTCAAGAAAAACGAAATCGGCGTAATCGAAACCATCACCGTAGAAGTACCCGGCGAGAGCATAGAGCCTATCGAACCCGAAGCACCCGATGAAAAGCCTATGCCTGAAAAGAGGACAATCCCTCTGAGAGTGCTGAGCGGCAAACTGAACTTCTCCGGTAACGCAGGGGCAATCTTCACCAAGGCCAATCTGCTCTTTGACTCAGCAAAAGAATACGACATTAAAATCATTTTCAAGGAGGTATGCGATGCTTAACATGAATCTCGAATTCGAGCTGGAATATGACTGCGCTAAAAGAAAGCTGCTGCTCATAGACTACGACCCTCCCAATGACAGAGAAGACCCGGTAAGACTTGCATTCACTAATGTCAATGACATTGACGGCATCAAAACCGTGGTAGGAGCATGGATTACACTCAAAGCAGAAACTGAAGAAAAAAAGGCTTGCAATGCGTAAAATGGTCGATATACCGTGTAAGTGAATCGAAGTGGAGCGCTACGCTTCGGTATTACTTACACGGAGGACACCCCAATGGCAGAATACGCTTCCAAAGGCGTCGCCGGCTCCGGTCTCGGACTCGGAATCGCTGGCACTGCTCTTGGCGTTTTGAACGGCGGACTCGGTAATCTTCTCGGCATAGGCTGGAACAACGGCGGCTACGGCTACGCTATATGTTCTGAAAATATGCCCGTGAACAGATACGAGGCCACTCAGAGCGCCAGAATTGCCGAGCTGGAAACCGAAGTCAAGCTCAGGGACGCAAACATCTATACCGACGGCAAGCTCAACGACCTCAGAAACTACATGGAAAAAAAGTTCGACCATGTAGAGCACGAACTGTGTGACCAGAAAGCATTCAACACCGGCACTATCAGCACCATTAACTGCATGCGTGGTGATATAGCAGAACTGCTCGGTCTGACCAAGAGAATTATACCCAAGGACAGCATCTGTCCTGAGTACATGCAGAGATATAACTCTTGGACTGCACCGACCACCACCGCACAGGAAAATCCCACCGGCGCATAAAACAAAAAAGGGGAGGGCTTTCGCCCTCCCCGATTCAAAGGAGTTTATATGGTTTCAATAGACAAAATACAACGCGGTGCGGCGAGATATCTCGATGCTGAAATAATGCCAAAAGCTGAAGGTAAAGATAAATGGATTATTTCTGCCGCAGGAACTCTGTATCTGGCAAGGCTACCGGCTCTTATCCAAGCTCTTAAAAAGAAAGAGGCAATAGCTCTTCTTGGTATCATCAGCGAAGACGGAATGAGCGTGGACTTGGATGCAATAATGAGCAGCATAAAGCCAGCAGCCAGACAAGCACCAGCGACCATCAAAATCCCATTCGGAGGCGCTATATCTTTCACCGAAGGAGATATAGATATACTCAAAAACTATATCATGCAAGCTTAGGAGGTAAAACATGGAAAAAATAAAACATCTGGCAGAGAAAATCCGTGAAGAACTCAACGATGCGGAAGACTACGCCAAAGACGCTCTTAAATGTGAGCATGACGATAAGGAAATGTCCAGAACTTTTGCAGCGCTGTCAAGAGAAGAACTCGACCATGCAGAACGTCTCCACAAACAGGCAACGAGGATTATCCATGAGCACAAAGAAGAACATGGCAGCCCTCCTGAACCTATGCAGACCATCTGGAGCTGGGAGCATATGCACATGATTGAGAAAACAGCATGCGTCAGAAAGCTCCTCGAAATCCTCAAATAAAAATCTTAGTAATTTCTTAGTAATTTGACTGTCTAACTTATTTTACATATGCTCATTTTATCTCACATTTGTAAAGTTTTTTAGACAGTCAAAAACGGGATTTTCCCGACAAAACAAAGAAAAACCTGAAACCTCAACGGTCTCAGGTTTTCTCATTTTTGGTGGACGATACAAGACTCGAACTTGTATCAAAACGGATAAAACCATTGAAAATTCAACGGGTTTAAAATCTCATTAGTAATTTCTTAGTAATTAGCCCTCTTTAG
>JAZQHA010000214.1:0-1596 GCA_045540315.1 Acutalibacteraceae bacterium
CCTTGCCACCGATGACGGCGATATCGTGCTTGAAAGCAACAAGTACGCACCGCTTAATCTGTACAAGGTGCAAATGCTGCTTAGTAACGTCTGCCAGACGTACTACACCTTTGACGCGGACGTCACCGCCGAGGACTTTGAAAAATACGGTCTTTCTAACGGCGCACATCAGGCAGAGTTCAAGGTGCAAACCAAAAACGGTCTTTCTTACACCGTTTACATCGGTGACGAAACGCTTGCAAACGACGGCTATTATGTGCGCGTACCAGATAAAAACGCGGTTTACGTGCTTGGCTACAGTATCGAAAATGACCTTCTTGGCACATCGGAGTACCTTATCGACTTTGGACTTGTGTACCCCACCGACATGAACCACTATTTTCTCGTTAACAACTTTTCTCTGCGCAAGGGCGGCGAGGACTTTATAGCCATTAACTTTGTCAATGCAAACGAGCGCGATGAGTTCAACTCCATGGGCATTCATCGCCTTTCGTACCCCGAGGGATATTTTGCAAGTCAGCTTTACACAAGCGTGCTTACAAAATTCTCCGCAATCGACACGCTGGGCACTAACAACTTTATGGCAACCGAAATTCTCTCCTACAATGTCGACGAAAAAACGCTTACAGAGTATGGCATAAATCCAAATATGCCCGCGTACGAGCTTGCGTTTGGCTCGCCGATTATGGACGATGAAGACACCGTTGTGGCATTTTTCCCAAATCTTCTTTGCTTTAGCGAAAAGCAGCGCGATGAAAACGGCGAATACTTCTACTATGTTTATTCGGCGATGAAAGGCACGCTTTCTCGCGTTGAGGAAATCACGGTAGACTTTCTCGAATGGGGACTTGACAAGTGGGTTTCGCCCTACATTTTCCAGACTAATATCATAAATGTTGACACAATTTCGTTTGACAGCAAGAGCGGAAGCCATGCTTTCCAAATTGACGTAAAGGACGATAAAGTTGCAAGCGTTAAAGACCTTAAAAGCGGTCAAAACGGCGATGTTGACAATTTCAAAAACCTCTGGAAGTCGATGCTGATGCTGACTCATGACGGCTACTTTGACATGAGCGAAAGTGACAAGGAGTATCTTATAAACTCTCCCGAAAACAAGCTGCTCACCATAAAAATGGTTACACACTCCGGCAAAACCCGTGAAATCAGCTTTTATCAGTACACCGACCGCCGCGTGCTTTACACGATTAACGGCGTTGGCGAGTTCTATCTGCCTATTACAATGGTAGAAAAGGTAATCGCCGATGTAGAACGCTTTATGAACGGTGAGATAATCGACCCCGAAGCAAGATTTTAAAGCAAAACCTCCGCTAAAGCGGAGGTTTTTGTGTGGTAAATTAAAGTTTATAATACTAAATCCTCGTAAAAAAGACGGACATGCGCCGGCTTTTTTACTCCTTAAAAACCGCGTGCGGTCGAGCACGGCGCGAGCGAACGGTTTTGCTCCACTTCAAAATGCTTGCATTTTGTAGTGATTAGATAAACATTAATTTATCTTACTATAGCATTTTCGGTTTATTTATGATATAATGTCTTTTGTATTACAATTTGTGAGGAAAATATGGCATATATCGTTTT
>JAZQHA010000215.1:0-1765 GCA_045540315.1 Acutalibacteraceae bacterium
AAAAAACAACAACAAAACACTCATTATGCAACCACACGACCAGTTTGCCAGAATTTTGGAGATATGCAAGTCTTTTTCTCAGAAAATCTTCAATTCCAGTGGAAATTTACATCATTGCGGGCGTGCTCCATTGTGTTCGGATGTTGAGTTCATTGCGATTTCTCTCTTTCAAGAACACTGTTCCATAGATAGTGAAAGACGGTTCTTTACGGAACTAAAAACTATGCTTCCTGAGCAAAGTTTGAAGATTGGTTCTCGACGTAATTACAATGCGAGAAAACACCGCCTTGCCCACTATATAGAACAGCTCAGACGAGCGATATTGCCTCAGTTGAGAGCTACTGAACATGACAATATTACGCTTATAGATTCTATGCCTATTGAAGCTTGTAGGTATTCTAGAGCAAAGAGTTGTAAAATATTAATGGATGATGAACAGAATGCTCCAACCTTTGGTTTTTGCGCAACACAACAGCAACACTATTTTGGCTATAAATTTCACTGTGTCTGTTCTGCTAATGGTGTAATAATTCGCTATGATTTGAGCCAGGCTCACCATCACGATATTAACTATCTGAACGATGTAAAGGATGAACTCTCCAACTGTATTCTTATCGGAGATAAAGGGTATCGAAGTAATCCTTGGCGACTTACTTTATTTGAATACGCGGGTATTGAATTGGCTACGCCTTGTCGAAAGAATGAGCATGAGCAGTACGATATGCCGCAAGATTATCAGATGCGCCGAAAAAGGGTAGAAGTAGTCTTTTCTCAGTTAGTTGACCAGTTTTCCATTCGTAAGAGCTACGCTAAATCTCAAAAGGGATTCTTTGCAAAAATTATTTCCAAGATAACATTATACACTCTGCTTCAATATATAAACTTACAAGAAGGTCGTTCAATTAGTCACTTACGTTATACTCTCGCGGCATGATTGCTAATTATGCCCACGCGTAATGACTATAAAGAAAGAAGGAGAGTTTTTTAGGGACGTGATGTTTCTTGAGTGATTGGCTACCCCCTCCACTAAATCGGCCGTTCATAGCCCCACTTCACTGCCATTTTTGTCACAAATTCCCATCGGGATAATGTTTTATTATTTTCATAAAGCCTTGGTAATAAAGAAACGGCAGGGACTCGCCCTGCCGTTTCTCCAACTTACTACCTATGAAACTCAGTCCCCCCGGTTTAATGACCGTAGGCGCTCTCTCCTTCACCGCCGGTCGGGGAACCGATGCAGTTTATACACCGGAGAGGGGGTGAATGTTCAAAATTTTCGTGAAAAAATTACTTTTTTTCGTCAATGACGGGTATCGGGGTCTTGTCGACTTCGTTTAACTTATTGCCTTTAAGGTAATAACGAGTTTCTTTGACGATGAGCCCTGAGAGAATGAGCACGCAAATGAGGTTCGGGATAGCCATAAGCCCATTCGCTATATCTGCAAAATTCCACGCAATATCGCTTTTGTGAACCACGCAGCCGATGTACACGGCAACAACCCACAGCAGACGATAGGGGGTAATGAGTTTGCGCCCTCCCAAGTATTCCAATGATTTTTCACCGAAGTATGACCAGCCCAAGAGTGTGGAAATGGCAAATGCTGACAAGCTGATGGTAAGCATGGCGGAGCCGGCACTGCCCAGCGTGTTGAATGCTGAGAGCATATTGAAGTTCGCAGCATTCGTGTGGCCTTCCGCTATGAGAGCTGTGGTGAGTGTGATCCCGGTGAGGCTACAGATGAGCACCGTCCAAAACGGGGCGGTG